>JAAUUR010000133.1 GCA_012031045.1 Leptolyngbyaceae cyanobacterium SM2_5_2 | reverse complement strand
CTCCACGCGCCCCAGGCGATCACCGATGTGAACACAGTGCAGATGGACATGACCTGCCTGGCGCTGCCGGACGCGGCCTTCGATGTGATTTTATGCAATCACGTGCTGGAACACGTCCCGGATGACCGGGCGGCGATGCTGGAGATGCGCCGGGTGCTGCGGCCTGGGGGATGGGCGCTGGTGACTGTGCCCATATGGATGGATCGGCCAACCCACGAAGAACCCGGCCATCACCTCCCCTCATGACCGCCGCCGTTTTTATGAGCAGGACGATCATGTCGCGGATGTACGGCTGCGACATCGTGCAGCGGCTGACGCGGGGCAGGCTTCGCGGTACGGTTCATTCTTCGCTGCGGCTGCCGGTCGCGGCGGCGGAGCGCTTCGGCCTGTGGCGCATCGAACACGGGCGCATCCGCGAAGAGATCATCTTCCACTGCACCGCGGTTTAGCGTCCGCCCGCCGCCGATTATATGACATAATAATGACACCCGGCACTACCCCCCCGCCTGGAAAGATGGCTACGCTGTAACCAATGGGCGCCCGCAAAAACGGTGTGCGCCCGCTCGTCGTGAAGGGGAACAATCGCATGAGCGACCAAAAAATCATCATCATCGGCGCCGGTGTGGCGGGGTTGGCCGCCGGATGTTATGCCCGCATGAACGGCTACCGCACCGAAATTTACGAGATGCACAGCCTGCCCGGCGGGCTGTGTACCTCCTGGGAGCGCAAGGGCTACACCTTCGACGGCTGCATCCATTATCTGTTCGGTTCTGGCGAGGGACAGCCGTTTCATCAGATGTGGCGGGATCTGGGGGCGGTGCAGGGGCGGGCGATGATCGACCACGCGGTGTACCAGCACATCACCGACGGCCAGCATACCCTGATTGTATACGCCGACCCGGACCGGCTCGAACGCCACATGATCGAGCTTTCGCCCGCCGATGCCCCACATATCCGGGCGCTGTGCGACGGCGTGCGGCAGTTCACGCGCTTCGACATGTCGGCCATGTACACAGTGCCCGCCCGCTGATGGGGGCGCTGGATTGGCGCGACTTTGGCCTGAAGATGCTGCCGTTTCTGCTGCCGATGCTGCGCTGGTCTACCGTGTCAATGCGGGATTTCGCCGGGCGGTTTAAAGACCCATTCCTGCGGCGGGCAGTGGCGCAGATGTTCTCCTGGGAAGAAGCCCCGGCCATGATGGGCATGTCGCTGCTGGCGTACATGCACACCGGCAACGCCGGATTCCCGGTCGGCGGGTCGCTGGCGTTTGCCCGTGCCCTCGAAGGGCGCTTCCTCGCTCTGGGCGGGGAGGGTGTTCTACGAGTGCGCCTGTCTCCAAAATCCTGACTGAACAGGGGCGTGCGGTGGGTGTGCGGCTGTATAACGACGACGAGCATTATGCTGACACCGTCATCTCTGCGGCGGACGGGCGCAGCACCATTTACGATCTGCTGGACGGGCAGTACGTCAACCGATTCATCAACCGCATGTAACAACGGCAGCATGGCGATCCACTCGCAGATGCAGCTTTCCTTCGGCGTCCGCCGTACCTTCGCCGGCGAAGCCCATTGGGTCACGCATCTGCTGGACACGCCCATCACCATCATGGACGAGCCGCACCACGAGATCGGCATCCAGCATTACGCCTTCGATTCGTCGCTTGCGCCAGCCGGCAAAACGGCGCTGGTGGTGTTTATCCGCTCCGATTACGCCTACTGGCAGCGCATTTATGGCCGCCGCCTGTACGACAGCGAGCAGCGGCAGGTGTCGGGGATCGTGCTGGAGCTGCTCGATGCCTGGCACCCCGGCATCCGCGACGACATCGAATTTGTGGACGAGGCCACCCCGCTGAGCTACGAGCGCTACACCGGCAACTGGCAGGGGGCTAGCTGCGGCTGGCTACTCACCAAAGACACCCTACCCCTAATGATTAAGGGCATCCCCAAACGGTTGCCGGGCCTGGAGAAATTCTACATGGTCGGCCAGTGGACAGAACCCGGCGGCAGCGTACCGATTGTAGCCATGTCGGGCCGCAATATGATTCAGGAAATTTGCCACGAAGACTATCGGCCCTTTGTGGCAACCACCCCGCTGTAGGAACAATGAGTAGAAATATTCTGGTCATACAGATTGAATCTGATCTACCACCTCAAGCTGCGATGCTATGTAGTCATAGACTGGAAAATACCGTTTACCGTTGCCGAAAGATAATTCTTTGTAATGGCCCATAACACTTCATTGCAGTGGGGCCAGGTCTTGCGGCCTCGGCAGGAGAATAGGAGTAAGGGCGATCGTACCCCCTCACCGCTTCACCGCCGTCGCCCTCGGAGGGTAACGCCATGCTGTCATTCATGCTGACATATCACGACACACTTTATCTGGCCACCAAGTTGGGTGCTTTGGGGGTGGTTTTGCTGGCCTGCTGGCTGCTGCCCAAATTCGAGCCACACCAGCACCATAGCTAGTGAGGAAAGGCAAAGGGCAGAAGGCAAAGGGCAGCAAATTCTGGACGTATCCTGGCTTCCATCTGCAACCAACAAGGGTGCTATCCCTGCCCTCAAGTCCTAGGGTTCGTTGGTGTTACTAAGGTCGGTAACGGTTTGCAAACCCCCATAGCTGTCTCCACCCTGAGAGGGTCAAATTCATGTACCACAAAATTCTTGTTGCTGTTGATAACAGCCCCCTGAGCGACACCATTTTTGCCCAGGCGCTGGAGCTGGCCCAGGCTACCCATGCCTCGCTGATGCTGGTTCACAGTCTGTCTGGCGAAGAAGACGGTAGCCCAATTCCCATTGGCACCCGCCTGGATGCCATTTACTGGGCTCCAGGCACCGAGCTAAATCTGGAAGCCTGGCGAGCCGAATGGACTCGCTACGAAACCGAAAATCTAGAGCGGCTTCGCCAGTTTGCAGCCAGAGCCCATGCCGCTGGGGTGGAGGCCGAGTTTCGGCAACTGGTGGGTAGCCCTGGTAAGGCCATCTGCAACGTAGCGCAGCAATGGGGAGCCGACCTGATTGTGGTGGGCAACCGGGGCCGCAGTGGGCTCTCAGAGCTGGTTTTGGGTAGCGTCAGCAATTACGTTATGCACCGTGCCCCCTGTTCAGTACTCGTCCTCAAGGCCACAGCGATTACCAGTACCGAGCCTGAGCACGAGACAGCGGCGGCACCAGGGGTGTAGGGCGTGTGCCTGGTAAGGTGCCCGGTGTAAGGCTAGCTCGCTGGTCTACCAGGCACCGCCACCGAGTTACCTGGCAGACCATTAAAACTACGCGACAGACCAGCTGCAGAGGTTAAGAAGCATTAATTTTTCTTGGCTATGGCCTGTGGAAAACCCATCTTTTTTTGTGGAAAAAGGTTACTCCAGGCGTGAAGAATGGCCCAACGGTTGGGGAAAGAAAACTCCGTACTTCCACAGTTGTGGAAACCTGGGGAACTTCCACACAGGTTTTCCCCAGGGCACTGCATGCTCAGATTAAGGAAATTCAAACGATCTCCGATTTTTCCTCAGATTCCACAGCCCCTACTACTAAGACGAATCTTTTAAATTTTCTAGATCGGAAGCCCGCCAAACCGACCATAACAGGTGCGTTGATGCAGAGGCCAAACAGTGATAGGATGAGCGTCCGATGGCTTAAAGGGCTGGCAAGAAAGCAGCCCAATTCCTTTCTATATAAGGGTTTTAACCTTTTAGAAAGGCTTAAATTGCCGGTGCAAATCCAAGCGATACCGGCAAGAATGCGATACTGGTAACAAGCAGAGCTATGATCATCCACTGGGTTGGATGGGGTTGTAGTCTGGTTGCCGTTGAGTCTTGGCTCTAATGGCAAACGTTTCATCCTGTTCTTAGAACCACTATGAAGTTTGTCTGTTCTCAAAGCGAGCTAAATAACCAGTTATCGTCGGTTAGCCGGGCCGTATCTTCACGACCGAGCCGCCCAGTGCTGGGCAATATTCTGGTCAAGGTAAGTGCCGAGGAGCAATCGGTTACGCTCGTAGGCTTTGATGAAGTGCTGGGCATTGAGAGCCGCTTTGAAGCTCAGGTTGACGAATCTGGCGTGCTGACGTTGCCTGCCAAACTCTGGAGTGACATTGTCTCACGGCTGCCGAATGAGGACGTTACCCTAGAGGCCGATGAGGATGCCACCACAGTAACGATTACCAGTTCCTCAGGCCACTATGAGGTGCGCGGCCTGAGTGCAGAGGATTATCCCACCCTGCCCACAGTCGAAGCGGGGGAGGCTATTGCTCTACCCGCCGAAGCCCTGCTCGATGGCCTGAGAGGTTCCCTATTTGCCACCAGCAGCGATGAAACCAAGCAGGTTTTAACGGGAGTTCACCTCCTATCGGAAGCTGAGGCGCTGGAGTTTGCCGCCACTGATGGCCATCGCTTGGCCGTAGTGCAAACGGCGGATGACGCCGGTGATGCTTCCAGCGCTGGCTCTCCTGCTATGGATGTTACCGTGCCTGCTAAGGCGCTGAGAGAGTTGGAGCGGATGATTCAGGGCTACACCTCGAACCAGCCCGTGCTGCTGCGATTAGATGACACCCAGGTGCTGTTTGATCTAGGGGCTCAAAAGCTGACTACTCGCCTTTTAGAAGGCCAATATCCCAACTATCGGCAGCTGTTGCCCAAGCAGTTTGCGCGCCAAATCACCCTTGACCGTCGGCTACTCATGTCCAGCCTGGAGCGGATTGCGGTACTGGCCAACCAAAAAAACGACATCATCAAAATTTCCCTGAAGGGAACCGAGCAAGTGGTGTCGCTGTCGGTGGAGGCCCAGGAAGTGGGCAGTGGCCGCGAAGACCTGCCCGCCCAAATTAGTGGCGATGATTTAGACATTGCCTTTAACGTGCGCTATCTGCTAGACGGGCTGAAAGCCTTTGACACCAATGAGGTGCAAATGCAGTGCAACGCCGCCACCAGCCCGGCTGTGTTGACACCGCTGGGAGAAAAAAAGATTACCTATCTGGTGATGCCAGTGCAGATTAGAAGCTAGGCTAACTGGCCTGGCGGAATTCTCGAACGGCTTGAGGGCGGGATTCAATGGCAGCGCACTGAGCCAGGCGCTGAAGGTTAAGGCCGATTACTAATTGGCTTTGGGTTGCTAATTGATAGCCATCTTGCTCAAGGCAATACACCTGAATAGTTTGGTTCTCCCAAAACCAAACTTCTCGAACCCCCAAAGCTGCATAACGCCTAAGCTTATCTGGCCCGCCGCTGGTGATGACAACTTCAATGGCCAGGTCTGGAATCGTTTTCTTAGCGGGAAAGCAGTAAGACTCATCCGCCTGTACGGCGGCTATGGCCTCACGTTCCTGAGAAAACGAGCCCGTGGCTACAAACTCTAGCCCCTGATTGAGCATGAAATCTTCTAGCAAATAACCGATGTTGCCTTTCACGATCTCATGGTCTGGCGAGGTAGACAAAATCTCTAACTCTCCCTCGTAGTAGAATAGGCGCACCCCTGGAAAGCCTGCAAAGCCGCTCTGGATAGCCTTAAAGCTGGCCCAACTCACGCCAGTCTGCACGAAGCGCTGCTCAGAAGGTCGGTCTAAAAGCTGCATCATTGGTTTACCAATAGAGCCCTATGGCTGATCTCTACGATACTGATTTCTACGCCTGGACGCAAAAGCAAGCCGCTCTGCTCAAGCAAAATCATTGGGCTGAGCTAGATTTACCGAATTTAATTGAGGAAATAGAGAGCTTGGGGCGGCAAGAACAGCGAGAACTGCGGAATCGTTTGGGCCTAGTGCTGGGACATTTGCTTAAATGGCAGTACCAGCCAACTAATCGTAGCAATAGTTGGCGGGCCACCCTGCGGGAACAGCGTACCCAGGCGCGGCTGCTCCTGGAGGAAAATCCCAGTCTCAAGCCTTACCTGGCTGAGGTGATGATGGTGGCTTATCAGCTGGCTCAGGATTTAGCGGTGCGAGAGACCGGGTTGGACTACACGACGTTGCCAGCCGAGTGCCCCTATTCACTAATTCAGGCTCTAGATGATGGCTTTTCCCCGATTGATTACGGCGGGTGGGGTTAGCCTGTTGCCTTACCATGCGCTGTTAACTCAGGTTCGTTAAGATCAAGCCGTCCTTAATTCAAGAGTTGCAATGGCAAAGCCGATTTTAATCACCGGCGCTTCCAGCGGCATTGGCTACGAGTTGGCTAGGGTTTGCGCGGCAAAGCAGCACGATTTAATTTTGGTGGCCCGTCGGGAAGATCGTCTTAAGGATCTCAAGACCCAACTGGAAGCGGCCCACGGTGTACAGGTGTGGACTTACCAGGCTGACCTGACGGACGCCACTACCCGCCAGCAGCTATTTGATTGGGCACAATCCCTAGCTCAGCCCCTCTACGGACTGGTTAACAATGCCGGATTTGGCCACCTGGAGCCCTTTGCCAAAACCGATTGGGATAAGCAAAACGCTATGCTACAGCTCAACATGGTGGCGTTGACCCATTTAACCCGGCTGTTTTTGCCGGGGCTGGCGGCCCAGGGGCAGGGACGGATTTTGAATGTGGCTTCTACTGCCGCTTTTTTGCCGGGGCCGTACATGGCGGTCTACTATGCCTCTAAGGCCTACGTGCTGTCTTTTACGGAGGCGATCGCCAGCGAACTAGAGGGTACCGGCGTTACGGCTACCACCCTTTGCCCAGGCCCCACCGAGTCGGAATTTCAAGACCAGGCCCAAATGGGCAATGTGGAGCTATTTAGCGGCAAGTTGCCCAGTTCTGCCGAGGTAGCGGCCTATGGCTATGAGGCGATGGAAACAGGCCAGCGCCTGGCGATTCATGGGGTAACTAACAACGTGCTGGCCTTTGCAACGCGCTTGCTGCCTTCCAAAAATTTGGCAGATTTGATGAAAAAGCTGCAAAACCCGGCCTAGAATTGGCCATGGAATCACTAAATCCCTTGCAACGCTCTCTCAGCGGTCATCTCGAGCAGGTGGTGCGAGCACGCGACCCCTATCTGGCCTCAGCCGGGCACTTCTTTGTGCAGCAATATATTCAGCAGCAGCTGGCCCAGTGGGGGGAGGTGAAAGCTCACACCTTTGACCATCAAGGGAGACCTCACACCAACTGGGTGCTAAACCTGCCCGGCCAAGACCCTAACCGCCCCCCTGTGTTAATTGGGGCGCACTACGATGCGGTGCCGGGTACCCCTGGCGCAGATGACAACGCTTCTGGTGTAGTCGTGCTGCTGGAGCTGGCGCGGGCCTTCGCAGAAGAAGTGCCGCGATCTCCCCTGCGCCTGGTGGCCTTTGACCTGGAGGAATACGGCCTGATCGGCAGCCGTCACTATGCCGAGGAGCTACGGCAGCAAAATCAGTCCTTACGCCTGATGATTTCCCTAGAAATGCTGGGTTATTGCTGCCAGCAGCCCAACTCTCAGCGTTACCCGCCGGGGCTGCAATATCTGTATCCCAACCGGGGTGATTACATTGCTCAGATAGGTTCCTGGCTCGCCATCCCCGACATGGTGCGCCTGTGGCGAGGGTTTCGGGCGGCGGGGGTACGCAGTCAATGGCTACCGGTGGTGCAGCAGGGCGGCCCGTACCCGTTACTCGTCTCAGCGACCATGCCCCCTTTTGGGACTTAGGCTACCCCGCCTTGATGGTGACGGACACCGCCTTTCTGCGCAATCCCCACTACCACCAGTCTACGGATACTATAGCAACGCTAGATTTGACCTTTCTCACGCAGGTCTGCCAGGGGCTAATCAACGGCATTAGCGTGCTATAAGAGACGATGCATTAATGCAGGATAGTGCAGAGAACTAGCTTGGACAGTCCCCGTACCTAGATAGGGATAGACGAAAATCTCAGCATGGCCCACCCGGCCCTTGCAGAGCCGCCTCAAACCGGCAGCGGCCCAGGCAAAGGTCAAACAGGTGAAAGCCATACTGCTTAGACAGTGCCTCAAACACCCGTAGCCCGCGCACGCTGTTGCCGTGCTCATCCAACAGTGGCGAAAAGACGGCAATCCCCGCCTGGTTGGGCACCACCGCAATAATGCCGCCCGAAACGCCGCTTTTAGCTGGAATTCCAACCCTGAAAGCCCATTCCCCCGCAAAATTGTACATGCCACAGGTATACATGACGCTGAGGATATCGCGGACGTGCTCAGAACCGACGGCCTGCTCACCCGTGAGGGGATTTACGCCCTGGTTGGCCAGGGTGGCCGCCATCACCGCTAAGTCGTGAACGTTGACCAGGACGGAGCACTGCTGAAAATACAGATCCAGCGCTTCGTCGATGTGCTCGTCAATCATGCCGAAGTTGAGCATCAGATGAGCCATGGCTCGGTTACGGTGGCCGGTTGCCCGCTCCGACAAAAACGTAGACATATCGATAAACACTTCCCGGCCCACGTAACGCTTGAACATGGCCAAAAGTCGATTCAGGCGATCCGCCGGGGCCTTGCCAGTAATCAGGCTGGTGGTGGCAATGGCCCCGGCATTCACCATCGGATTGTCGGGCCGTTTAGAGTCGGCATCTAGACGAATTAGTGAGTTAAATGGGTCGCCCGTGGGCTCTACGCCGACTTTTTTCAGCAGGTTCTCGCGTCCATAGTCCTCCAGAGCCATGCCGTAGACAAATACCTTGGAAATGGACTGAATGGTGAAAGTCTGCTGCGCATCCCCAACATCAAAGCTGCGGCCATCCAGCGTGACCAGGCTCAGGCCAAACCAGTGCGGATCGGCCTTGGCTAATTCGGGAATGTAGCAGGCTAGTTGACCCTCGCTGAGCGGTTTGAGTTGAGTATGCAAGTCTTGGAGAAAGGCGTGAATGTCTGCGATCGCCATAGCGGTTGGTGATTGATGCCTGAGTGATGGAGCCCCTAAGTGATGGAGCCCCTGACTGATAGAAGGACTGGAAAGAGAAACATTTAGGGCAAATCTGTAACGGTTTGGGCCTTCATTAACCGATTGACGGTAAACAATAGCTGTTTGGGGTTAATGGGTTGAGGCAGGGCATCCGTAGCGCCAGCTTGCTTAGCACGGTCTTCCTGGTCTGAGGCGTTGGCATCAATAATGGCTAAAATCTTAAATCTCTGGTAATTCATCGAATAACGCAGTGATTCAATCATGTCGTAACCATTGGTGCTGGTTAAATTGACGTTGATGATAACGGCGGCAGGCTGCAAGAGCGCCACCTGGTCAAGTACGCGAGAGCCATCCACAATCCAAATCACCTGGTAGTCGGCGGCGGTGAGCATATCGCAGATCAGGCTGGCGCTTTCTTCGTCGTCTTCGACTAGCACAATGCGGCCCACCACCGGCTCATCGACGGGAGCCACATCGACGATTGGGGAGTTGCTATCGAGGCGTTGCAGCGGAATTCTGACCGTAAAAACTGACCCCACGCCCACCTCTGATACTACTTTAATCGAGCCACCGTGCAGTTCTACCAGTTGTTTGGTTAAGGCTAACCCCAGCCCCGTGCCTTGGTGTTCTCGCTGGCGCACATTTTCCAACTGCTGAAATTTTTCAAACAGGAGAGATTGAGCGGATTCTGGAATGCCGATGCCCGTATCGATGACCTGAAATACGAGCACATTCTGCTCTCGGCGCACCTGAAGGGTGACCTTACCCTCCGGCGGCGTGAATTTGATGGCATTGCTGAGTAAATTGCTGAGGATTAGCCGCACACGCCGGGGGTCGGCCCAGAATTTGTCCTGGTCGGGGGGGAGTTTCAAATCCAGCACCACTTCTAAGCCATTTTTAGAGGCTTCAGCTCGAAAGGCATCCACGCTTTGGCGGCTGAGCGAGGCGATGGAGAACTCGCGCACTTCCAGCACCGTGCGCCCAGACTCTATCTTAGAGACCTCTAAAATGTCGTTAATGACGCTGAGCAAGTGCTCACCGCTGGTGTGGATGGTATTAAGGTAGTCGCGCTGGCGCTCGCTAAGATCTCCCAAAGACCAGCGCAACAGTGTAGCCGACATACCAATGATGTAGGTCAGGGGTGTCCGTAGTTCGTGGCTCATGGTGGCCAAAAACTCACTCTTGGCGCGGTTGGCCGACTGAGCTGCCGCCAGGGCATCGCGCAGGTCTTGGGTGCGCTCAATAACGCAGACTTCCAGGTTTTGGGTCTGCTGTTGCAGCTGATGATATAGCTGAGCCTGGTTAATGGCGATCGCTAAATGCTCAGCAATATGCCCCAGAAACTCGATCTCCCAGTTTTCCCAGTGGCGTTGGCCTTCACACTGATGCACAATCAAGAGGCCCCAGAGCCTTTGGCCCACTAAGATAGGCGCCACCACCTTAGATTTCACCTCAGCCTGCTCTAGAAAGGCTTGCAAACAGGGAATGTGAGCGTAGGCAGTTGCGACATCGTCGATGGTGAGGGTTTGGCCAGCCAGGTAGCGGGCGCGGCAGTGGGGCGACTGGCTAAAGCAAAAATTCTCGGTGTAGTGCAGCACTGAGGATAATGTATCGGTGGCGCGAGATTCGTAGGTAATGTAGCCATTCTGCTCGGCTAACGAGGCCGCCTCGCCATCGTCGGTCTGGGTGAGAACCTCATCTAGCGGCAATGCTCTGCCACGGGACCGATCAAACTGGTAAATCAGCAGACGGTCAGCCTGGAGGAACTGGCGCACCTCTGCGACGGTGGTTTCTAAGATGACGGATAGATCGAGACTTTCCTGGATTTTAGTGACGACTTGGTTGAGCAGTAGGCTGCGCTCAAGCTGTCGATCAAGCCGGTCTTGCACGGGTTGGCAGGCGATGGCTGGTTTGATTTCTGCCAGCATCGTCAGCCAGGCGAGCAAAAAGTCGGCCTGGGCGGCAGGAGTGGTGTCGCCCAAGCTTTGCCGCACCGCCTTCAAACGCTGACGCTGTTGCGCCTCTGCCGGAAGCAACTCACTCAACTGCCTCAAGAACTCGTCACTGGTTTCCCTGGCTGTAAAAAGCTGGAGCATCACCTGTGTGGCCTGGGATGTAGCCTCCGCGCTGGGGCGTACCGTGATCAAAATCGACAACGATGGCCCTGTCAAGCACCAGAAACGGCTGTAGGCTGAACTGATGAGCGGATATTCGGCTTCGGTTAAGAGCGTTAGCCCAGCGCGTTGGCTATAAGCCTCTAACGATGGCCCTAGATGATCTAGAACCACACCCGCAACACACTGTTCGGCACCGCCCATCAGTAATTTAGGCATGCTGGCATTCCAGGGCTGAACTTGCCCATTTTAGGTTGGTTCTATGCCCTTTTAGGCCCAGAGGGAGGTAATTTTCTCTTAGGAAACATGCCATAACTGGGTAAGCAAGGGGATTACTTAAAACTGTCATTTTTAAAGAAAGAACCAATGAAACAGCTATCCTATTAGCTTCTAACCTCTGGCGAGGAGTTCGCGGATTTGTACTCACCAACGCACGTTCCAGCCAGTGCCTGAGCCTAACGGTAACCGCATTAGCGCTAGGATCCTTATACTGCGACTAGAAGATCATCTCTTATAGTAACTTTGGTAGGAACCTATCCCAGGCTTACGCTAGAGTTCCTTCAGATTTTGGAATTGCTTTAGATTTCTCCTATGCATCGCTTAGCTGCAACCCCTGGTGGCTGGACGCCAGACACCGAGGGCGTGATTTTCATGGACCAGTCACCCGCCACGATGGTGGTCTTAACCGCTGCCGA
>JAAUUR010000132.1 GCA_012031045.1 Leptolyngbyaceae cyanobacterium SM2_5_2 | reverse complement strand
TCCCCTATTCACCGCCGAACTGACAACCTGCTCCCACTGCCAACCAATGCCCCCCATTCTAATCAACCCTCTCTTCCCTTCTCCCCTCTCCCCTCTCCCCTCCTCCCTCTTCTTTTCTCCCTCTTCCGTCCTCCCTACCCCCCCTGCTGGATGTACTGCAAAATTCCCCGTGCAATGGCCTGGGCCATGGTCTCTCGCCAGGCTGGATCGGCCAGTCGAGGGGCATCCTGGGCACCGGTCACAAAACCAACTTCAACCAGAGCCGCTGGCATCGCTGTGTGGCGCAAGACGTAGAACCGAGCCTGCTTGACGCCGCGATCGTTCATGCCGGTAGCCCCCAACATACTGGCTTGCAGCGTAGCCGCCAGACGGCGCCCAGTCTCGGAGGCAAAGTAGGTTTCAACCCCGTTGACATCAGGGCGGCTGAGGCTAATTGCATTGGCATGGATGCTTACAAACAGACTTCCTCTAGCCCGATTAGCAATATCTACCCTGGCCTGTAAATCCAAGGTGCTATCGTCCTGGCGAGTCAGCACCACGGCTATCCCCTGCTGTTCTAGTAATTCAGCCACCCGCAGAGAGATCGGGAAAATTACCTGCTTTTCTTGTAAGCCATTGATGCCAACGGCACCGGGATCGCGCCCGCCATGGCCAGGATCAATCACAACCACAACGCGCTGGTTAGGGGCACCGGGTAAGCCAGGCGATGCCGGGGCCGCTGGGCAGGCTGCGCTGTGGGTGGCACGGGCCGCACGGGCCGGGCTGGGGGTGCCGTGGGAGCGGCAGTAGGGCCACTAGGGGGCGGGGTTGCCCCTACCGTGGGTAGCGGTTCATCTAGCACTGAGCTGATGGATACACCGCTGGGAGGCAGCACAATCACCCCGCTGCTGTTGCGCAAAGCCCGCCAATCAGGGCTACCGGGAGCTAGCCTGAGGGTAATGCGGGTGGAAGCGGGGGTGGTGTTTTGTTGAACTACCTCCCAGGCAATGATGCTATAGCGATAGTTAGGTAGCTCCTGGGGCCGCAAATCTGCCGCTACGGCGGTGTTGGGTAAGTCGATGATGGCAACGCGATCATCCGGCCCATCGCCCCTAATTTCTACTGTGGGGTCTGGAGCCACTCCGCTGAGTTTGATTAAAAATCCATCCCCCGTGGCCACTACTCCGGTCAAGGTCGCTTCGGCTCCGCTGCCGCTGTTGCCCTGCACCTGGTTGGCCGTGGTGCTGGGCGGGGGAATGGCTCCGGAGGGTGAAGTGGCGGCACTGGGTGGCCCCTGCACCGGCGTGGGCAACTGCACCACCCACTGGTTAGGCCGTACCCCTTGCACCCTAACGGCCTGGGGGTCAAGGGTGTAACCCTCGGCCAACTCAATCACCAGGCGGGTGGTCTGCCGATCAAACTGGCCGGCCCTAACTTCTCGCACCGCTCCACCTACGGCTTGACGGGTAGTGGTGCCACCCATCTGGGTATTTGGTAGGTCAACCACCACGCGGGTTGGGCCAAATACCATCTGAGCCCTAGGCTGGACTCCAGTATCGGTGGTAAACACCAACTGGTTAGTCTGGGCATCAAACCACCAGTACTGTAGGGTAGCTGCCCTTACCGGAGCAGCGATGACGATAGCGCTGAGCGTGCCCAGTACGCCTGAAGCGAGCCAGTGTGACTCCATAGGGAACGACCAAGAAACAAGCCAACCGACAGTATAGCGGGAGTGGAGTGGGATGGGGTGGTGAGGGAAGTGGGAGGTGGGGAGAGGGAGAGGTGGTAAAGGGGTAAACAGTGCGGGGTGTGAGGGTAGATCACGTTACCCCTCCGCCTCTTTTCATACCGCTCATACCGCCAACGCTTGCTCCAAATCAGCCATCAAATCATCTACGTGCTCTAGCCCAATGGAAAGCCGCAGCAGATTAGGGGGAGTTCGGGTACCGGGTGCCTCGATGGAGGCTCGGTGTTCTAGGGTGCTGTGAGAGCCACCAAAGCTCGTGGCACGGGTAAAGAGCTGAACCCTAGCCGCCACAGCTACAGCGTCGGCTTGTTCTCCTTTAACCAGAATAGAGAGCAGCCCACCGTAGCCCTGCATTTGGCGCTGGGCGATCGCGTACCCCAGATGCTCCGGCAGACCCGGATAGAGCACCTGCTCTACGGCAGGGTGTTGCTGGAGCCAGTGAGCGATTGCCTGAGCCGTTTGCGCCTGGGCTCGAACGCGCAGGGGTAACGTTTGCAGCCCCCGCAGGGTTAGCCAGCAGTCAAAGGGAGATGGCACCGCGCCGCCAATGCTTTGAATCAACCGTAACTGCTCAAATAGGCCGTTCATTTCCTTAGTAACCACCGCACCGCCGATAACATCGCTGTGACCAGCCAGGTATTTAGTGGTGGCATGGACAACAAAATCGGCCCCCAATTCCAGGGGTCTTTGCAGCACTGGGGAAGGAATAGTATTATCGCAGGCCAGGTAAGCACCGGCTTGATGGGCTAAGTCGGCTACGGCTTGGATGTCGGTAATGGCAAGCTGTGGGTTTGAGGGGGTTTCAATCAAAACCAAGCGAGTGTTGGGCTGTAGCGCCGCCGCCAGGGCCGATAGATCGGTGGTATCTACAAGCGTGTATTGCAGACCCCAGGGCTCAAGAATATGGTTCAGCATCTGCTGTACCCCAAAGTAAACGTTTTGGGGCGCAACCACATGGTCACCAGTTTTTAGCGCTTGCAATAGGGTAAACGTTGCCGCTGACCCAGAACCAAAAACCGCAGCGTCTACTCCCTGCTCTAGGGTGGCCAAAGCCACCTCCAAGGCATTGCGATTGGGGTTGCCACTGCGACCATAGATATAGCCGTGGGGATAGTCACCTTCGGCCCCCCGCTCAAAAGTAGTCGAGAGGTGAATAGGCGACACTAACGCCCCAGTAACGGGATCGATACCCCTACCGATATGGATAGACTGAGTGTCGAAGTGCATAGGGAAATCAGTTACAAGTACAAGGCATGGGTTGCGATGCCGCAAAAACGAGCATAAAAAAGCCCTGCTTATCGAAGCAGGGCTCATAACACTGTAAAGCGTTACGTTGTCAGAAGACTGAGCAACTTAGAAGCGGAAGGTAGCCCGCAGTGCACCCCACCAAGCGGTATCATCGGGACCACCGAAGTTGGCATCACCGTAGATGATGGCGGGAGTAACGGTCAGGAACTTGCTGAAGGGAATCTCGTAGTAACCTTCGATCAGCCAGGGGTTGCTGGTGTAGCCAGCCAGCTGAGGCAGCTCGCCACCGTACACACCCAGTTGAGAACCTTCCAGCAGGAAGTCATTTACACCAACGCCAGCCGTCCAGCTAAAGTCGTTACCACCATTGAAGTCGGTGTAAGCACCATGACCAGCCACAAAGAAGTTGCCGAAGTCAAAGTTCACCAGACCAGCATAGGTGTTGGTTGCCCCAGTTACACCGCCCTCGAAGTTATCAGCATTATCGCTGTGCAGGTAGGCAAATGCCGCATTGAAGAACCCATCGGGAATAAAGCTGAGCTGAGCAATGTAGCTCTGGCCATCAGCCGCAAAGATACCCACAGTAGGATCGGTAGCACCGCTGTTAGCCGCAGTGTAGCCCGCATCAATCACGAAGCTCTCACCCAGGGAGAAGCTAACACCCACACCAGCACCGTTGCTAGTGCTGCCGCCAGCATCATAGAACTGAGGACCACCCGCATCAGCCACAGAGGGGCCATCGAAGGGCACGATGGTGCTAGTAACCCAGTCGTCGGCAACTAAACCACGAGCCGACAGGGTAATGTCGATGTTGTTGCCAACGGGGAAGCTGTAGTAGAAGTCGTCTACCACAACATCGTAGATGGTGTTGGTGGTACCGCTGGAGTTAGCCAGGCCGCCAAAGGGAGACAGTGCATTAGCACCGCTAGCGCTTTGTAGACGGATACGCAGACGGTCTTCGCCAGTGAAGCTGGAGTCAAAGTTCAGGCGAGCCCGTGCTTCAACGGTGGTGCTATTCTCTTGGAGAGTACCACCCGCAGTATCCAGGGTGTCGAAGGGAACGACCAGGTGCATATCAGCTTGACCACGCAGTTTGGTGGTGGTGGAAAATTGCTGAGCACGCAGGGTAGCAGTTTCAGCTTCCAGGGCATCCACACGACCGCGCAGAGTAGCCAGTTCAGCCTGGAACTCTTCTTGCAGGCGGCGAATGGCCGCCAAATCATCAGGGTTAATGCCAGACTGGGAAATCAGAACGGCAATTACATCCAAACAAGCGTTCAAACCAGCGGCGAACTCAAAGCGGGTCATGCTGCGCTGACCGCGGAAAGTGCGGTCGGGGTAACCCTGAATACAACCGTAGTTCTCAACCAGGCTTTGCAGCGCTTGGAAGGCCCAGTCAGAGGGCAGAACGTCAGTCAGTTCAGAAACACTGGTGATTTGAGCCAGTTGAACCGGCTCTTCAGTCAGGGAAACTTGCTCAAGGGCATCAACGCTGTTAACAACCAGCTCAGGGGCAGGCTCAGCAGCGATAGCCGCACTAGATACAGCAAAAGCAGCACCTGCAGCAGCAGGAACGGCCAATAAAGCTTTCCAAAGCAATTTAGACATTAGTTATCTCTCCTCACACCTTTCAAGAAGGTTAATTGTGCAACTAGCTAAAAAGCACAGATCCTAAAAGAATCTCACTCTCTTAGCAGAGCTTAGAACCATCAACGAAGGAAAACCTTCATCGTCTTAATCGGACATCATCAACAGGGATCTTAGCAGATGTCATCCATCTAGGCCAGATCTAGATCTGGTTATCACCAAGCTATAGGCCTGAAGACGACCACCAATCTAAAAAAGTTTCGGCCTAACACCCTTGGCAAAAACCAGAAGCAACACTCGAAGCTTACCTTGCAGAGTTGCCCTTAGTGTTGGGACTAATGCTAACGAACGAGCTACAGCCTCAGGGTAAAGAGAGGGTTAAGTCAACATTGGCATGTTTGCCAAGGATAAATCAAGCTTCAGCCTCCATGCCCCATCCTGGGTTGGTAGGCTGAAGCTTGAGCCTCACGGAGGATTAACATCGGGCTGCGCCAAATATTGAGTTGCTCCTAATTATTAATGGAGAGCGGCCTCAGGACTACAGGGCAACATCAGAGGGCAGAATGACTTTGTCAACCGCATGAATGACACCGTTACTGGCCTGAATATCGGCTTCAATGACGCGGGCCTCGTTAACCATAACGTCGCCAGTGGTCTCATCCACCCTGAGAGCTAGGGGTCTCCCCGCCGCAGTAGGGACTTCGCCGGTGGTTGCATCGGCTGTTGTCACTTCTAGCGGAAGCACATGATAGGACAGGACTTGACGCAGCAAATCCTGGTTTTCAGGCTTCAGTAATTCATCTAGAGTGCCGGCAGGAAGAGCCTCAAAAGCCTCGTCAGTAGGGGCAAAGACGGTAACCGGGCCATCTACTTCTAGGGTCTCGGTTAACTCTGCGGCTTCAATAGCCTGCATCAAAATCCTAAAGTCCTCATGATTGGCCGCCACATCCACAATAGTTTCGCCTTCAACCGCCGAGGGCATCGTTACTGGGGGGGTTGTTCAGTCGTGACGGGTTCCTGGGCTGTATTGGGGTTGGTAGCGGTGTTTGAAGCTCCTCCGCAGGCAGCGAACAGAGTGGCTGCTCCTAAGCTGGCTATACCCACTACAACGAGTTTAGAAAGTCGGAACATTTGGTTTAGCATGGCTTAAAACTCCTTAAGTTCCTAACTTTTGGCATGCCAGCGGTCTTTAGGCATGCTGTATCTGTTGACCATAACGAACCAGTTAACGAGGCTTCCTCTGTCGGTGGGTGGACTTTAGCTGGAGCCAGATTGGCTTGGAAAGATACCAAAATGGTCTAGGACAGGCCACTTTAGGGATTTATTCAAAAAAATTGTTGATAACAAACATTTGTCGCTATACTGGATAGGCCGACGCGGGGTAGAGCAGTCTGGTAGCTCGTCGGGCTCATAACCCGAAGGTCCATGGTTCAAATCCATGCCCCGCCACCTTTAAGAAAGCCTTCAGGTTATGCCTGGAGGCTTTCTTGTTATGGGTTAACTCCTGGGTTAGGAAGCCCTTGACAAAGGGTGAAATCTTTATAAGGTAGAGTTCCTTTAGCCAACAAGGCACTGTTCCAGACTGTTCTTAGAAATGTTCGATGGAATTTACTCAAGCGGCTCGGCAGCGGGCTTTGGTGCAGGTGCATCTGGCCGTCTTTTTATTTGGGGTGGCCGGGTTGTTTGGCAAGCTACTGGATCTTCCGGCTACGGTGATTGTTTTATGGCGTACTGGTCTAGCAGCGTTGGCCTTGGGAGGCTGGCTAACCTGGCGGCGACAATCAATTCGCCCAGCATCCCGTAGAGGATTGCTAGGATTAGCGCTGTTGGGAGCGCTGCTGGCCTTTCACTGGGTCAGTTTTTTTCGCAGCATTCAACTTTCCACGGTGACGATTGGGCTACTGACGTTTTCGAGTTTTCCAGTATTTGTAACGCTGCTGGAGCCAGTTTTACTCAAAACCCCCTGGCGCTGGCGGGATGGCGCGATCGCTATGCTGGTTGTTATCGGTGTCGCCCTGGTGGTACCCGACTATCGGCTGGGGTCGGCCACTATGCAAGGGGTGGGCTGGGGGCTGTTGTCTGGGCTTTCCTTTGCGCTGCTGCAACTGCTCAACAAGGGCTACCGACAGCAGTATTCAGCCCTGGTGATTGCCTTTTACCAAAATCTCTTTGCCACCCTTAGCCTGCTTCTAGTTAGCCCGCTGGTTGCCCTTGCGCTCACGACCAGGGATATCGGC
Organism: Leptolyngbyaceae cyanobacterium SM2_5_2; assembly: GCA_012031045.1. GTDB lineage: Bacteria > Cyanobacteriota > Cyanobacteriia > Phormidesmidales > Phormidesmidaceae > Nodosilinea. The sequence continues at coordinate 4,883 of JAAUUR010000132.1, read as the reverse complement.
TGGTTGCTGATGTTGGGAGTATTGTGTACCGCCGTGGCCCACACATTATTTATAGAGAGCCTGGCGGTTTTGCGTACCCAGGTAGCCAGCGTAATTAGCGGGCTAGAACCGGTCTACGGCATTGCATTAGCGGCGGTGATGCTGGGTGAACTTCCTACGCCACGCACCCTGATAGGCGGCGCGGTAATTATTGGTGCTACTAGCCTGGCCAGTGGGGAAGGTTCTTGAGCAAGTTCCTAAGCCGCTATCTCGAAGTCAGTCTGTGTTGTTAGGATAGATAACAGTTCTGTTACCCGCCTAACTCCAGAGTTCACTACTATGTCTGCGACCATCCAAGTTGAGAAAGCCAAAGTTAAACAGCCACCGCTGGACATTCATACCCTGGGAGATCGGGTGTTGCGTCAACCGGCTAAGCGGGTAGCCAAGGTGGATGACGACATTCGTAAACTGGTGCGGGAGATGCTGCAAACCATGTACAGTGCCGATGGCATTGGTCTAGCTGCGCCCCAGGTGGCGGTAAACAAACAGGTGTTGGTAGTGGATGTGGATCCTGAAAATGCCGCTGCTCCGCCTCTAGTGCTGATTAATCCGCAGATCATTCGCACCTCAAAGGATCTGGCGGTGGGGCAGGAAGGGTGTCTGAGTATTCCCGGTGTCTTTTTAGATGTGGTGCGTCCGGCTGCGTTGGAAGTGTCGTATAAGGACGAAAACGGACGGCCCAAAAGCTGATGGCTAAGGATTTGCTGGCCCGTTGCATTCTGCATGAGATGGATCACCTGACTGGGGTGCTATTTGTAGACCGGGTGGAGAATGGCCTGGCGCTGAATCAGGAACTTAAGAAAAATGGTTTCTTGGCTAAGGATGTGCAGCCTGTGCAGCACTAGGCATCGTGATATGCTGCCTGTGATATGGGATCTGGTGGCAGTTAGCCCGGTTCCCCCAAGCCTCGACTATACGGTCTTGAGGTTTGAGCGTCAGGTATTAACCAGATTTGATCAGCGAGATTTGATCAGCGAGATTTAAGGAGAGTTTCTGTGACCCCCAAGAGTGGCTTGTTTCTGGCTGGTTCCTGCGTGGCGGCGATCGCGGCGGTGGGTTCGGTTTTTGAGTTGTCCTCTGGTAGCCCTGATTGGGGCACCATCCCAACTACGGTAATCTTGGGCCTCTGTGTGCCGCTGGTGGGGCTGTTGTTCTATGCGGCTGTTAAAGACGCTAAGGCTAATCAGCCCTAGGGTTGTTCAGTCTACAATTCAGTCACAGTCCAACATCGTGTAGAATTCGACCACTATGTCCCTATTTCCTAGGCCATTAGTCGCGTCCTCACAGACCACAGCTATGACACCCTACCTAGGTTTTCTACCATTAACCCGTCGAGCCTTGCTAGGCACCTTGACCGCCCTAACAGTGGTAGCGATAGCCGGTCAGGCGGTGGCTTACGAAGTGGTGATTTCTCCCACCGCCCCCCAACTAGGAGATACTATCGCCGTGACGATTCGGGCGGAACAGCCCGGTGCTGGCAATCCACCCGTTGTTACTGTTAACGGCGGCACCCAATACCCGGCCTTTCCGCTGGGGGAGAATCGCTTTAGGGCGTTGATTCCCACGAGCCCGCTGGATCCACCAGGACGTATGGTGATTCAGGTCAGCGGTAGTGAAGACACCCGCAACCTGGCCGTGGGGCTTAAAAATCGTGACTTCCCCACCCAGCGGATTAACCTAGGGCCAAATCAGCGCGACCTAGGCACCCAGCACGAGTTTGACCGCGTAGCCGCCTTTAAGCGTCTAGTGACACCAGAACGATTTTGGCAGGGAACAATGGTGCGCCCCAGCCAAGGCCAGATTAGCACCAGCTACGGCGTGCGCCGCTACTATAATGGCGTGTTCGCCCAGGACTACTACCATCGTGGGGTAGACTACGCGGCAGCAACGGGTTCCCCCGTGGTGGCTCCAGCCGCCGGGCGCATTGCCCTGGTAGGCCGGGTGGCCGATGGGTTTGAACTGCACGGCAATACCATCGGCATTGACCACGGCCAGGGCGTGCTCAGCATTATGATTCACCTCAGCCGCATTGACGTGAACGAAGGCGACTTTGTGCAACCGGGCCAGGTGATTGGCGGCGTCGGCTCTACCGGCGCATCCACCGGGCCGCATCTGCACTGGGGGCTGTACGTACATGGCGTATCCGTAGACCCGGTGCCCTGGCGCGAGGGGCGCTTTGAGTAAGCCGTTCGTAATTAATCCGAATTATTAACTCGCAATCCTTCACCCATACCCGCTCAACTGGAAACTATGACAGCTACAACCCTTTGGCAGCGAGTGCGTCACTCCAAGTTTTTTCTGTGGTTTTGCCTGGGAGCCGTGGGGGTGGGTCTGCGTCGGCCCCGCTGCTGTTGTTACTGCCTGTTCGGAACTCATCCCAGCCACCAGAAAGCCCCGAGGCCCACCAGGCCATTGTCAGCCAGGTGATTACCTCGATGGATCGCAATGCCCTAATTGGCTCATCGGCCACCAAGGGGAACCCAGAGGCGCAAATTGTGCTGTTCAAGTTTTCTGATTTTCAGTGCCCTTACTGTGCCGTTACCGCTGGCCACATGAAGACGTTTGTGGGCAAGCAGGAAGGTGAGCTGCTCTACGTCTATAAGCACTTTCCGCTCACCCAAATTCACCCCGAAGCAGTGCCCTCTGCCAAAGCCGCCTGGGCCGCCGGACGGCAAGGGCAATTTTGGCTCTACCACGATGGCCTGTTTGCCAACCAAACCCGCCTGGGAGAAGACCTCTACCTAGAATTGGCCGCAGCCATGCAGTTGGATGTGGAGCAGTTCAACCGAGATCGGGCCAGCGCCGAGGCCGAAGCCGCCATTCAGCAAGACCTGGAACTGGCCCAAAAACTCCAGCTTCAGGGTACGCCCTCCTTTATCATGAACGACCTGCTGATTCCGGGCGGGGCACCGCCTCAACTATTTGAGGAGATTTTTACCCAAATCAACACCCTACTGAAGACAAAGTGAAGCGTGTCTCTAGGAGCTGACCCCGCTCCCAGCGCTACTATAGGTAGCAAGCCTGAGTTATCCAGCCCACCTACTGGTTCAGCATTGTGACAGCCGCCCTTTCTCAACCCACCGACCTGGAGGTCGAATATCCCAGTTCTGACGGTGAACCCGTGGCCGAAACCTTTGTGCATCTCTATGCCTTGCTGGTCACCCTGGAGGTTTTGCGGCAATATTTAGACGGGCAACAGGCCACGGTACTGGCGAATCAATTTCTCTATTACTCCCAGGGCATGCCCAAGTTGCGGGTGGCCCCAGACGTGATGGTGATTTTCAACGTCGCCCCCGGCGGTCGAGACCACTACAAAATTTGGGAAGAAGGCCAGGTGCCCAGCGTCATCTTTGAAATGACCTCCAAGGGCACCCAAGAACACGACCAGAGCTTTAAGAAAACCCTCTACGAACAGCTTGGCGTGCAAGAATACTGGCTGTTTGACCCCAAGGGCGAATGGGTCGAGGGTCAACTGCAGGGCTACCGCCTGGAGCCTGACCTGTACTATCCCATTACCGATGGCCGCAGTGCCCCCTCCAGCTGCGTTTGGCGGTTGAAGGGCCGTTGATTGGTTTCTACCGAGAAGATACCGGCGAAAAGCTGCTGATTCCCGCTGAACTCGCCCAGGCCCGCCAACAGGCCGAACAACGGGTCGAGCAGGAACGCCAACGGGCCGAACGAGCCGAAGCCCAGTTGGCCGAGTTGCAGGCCCGCCTCAAGGCGGAGGGGATTGATCTCAAGGGGGTTGATCTTGACTGAGCGCAAAGCAGAACCCTGGGAACTGGCGCGTGTATGGGGTTAAGGCTAACCAACATAGCCTTAACCCAGGCCACCCACTATGATTGACAGAGAGCCACCCCGCGATTCCCCTACCCATGCTTAGTGCTCCAGTTTCAATCTTTCTCTCCTACTCCAGAAAAGACGAAGCCCTGATGCAGGAACTGAAGGGCCATCTAGAGCCTCTCCAGCGCGGGCAACTGATTCGGAGTTGGTACGATGGCTGCATTACCCCAGGGCAAGAATGGGAACCGCAAATTAAGAAAAATCTTGAAACAGCTCAAATCATTCTGTTGTTAATCAGTGTTGATTTCATCAATTCCGAATACTGCTACAACATAGAACTGATTAAAGCAATCGAGCGACATAAAACAGGGAGCGCCTATGTCATCCCTGTGATTTTGCGATCTTGCCTTTGGCAAGAGGTTCCAGTTGGAGATATGCGTTTAGGACAATTACAGGCGTTACCTAAAAATGCCCAGCCAATTAGTAAATGGTCAGATCGAGATGAAGCCTACACCAATGTGGTAGAAGGGCTGCATAGAACCATCCAGGCACTACAAAAACAGCGAGAGGAGCACTATCAGCAAGCTCAAGCTGAGACCAAGCGTCAACAGCAAGAAGCTGCCGAGGCCCAGGCTCTTGCAATGGCGGCGCAACCCATAACCCCAAATCAGAAAGACGACCTCAGCTCAGAAAAAGGGATTGACTACACCCACCTGCGCGATCTCCTCAAAGCCGGAAATTGGCGCGACGCTGACAGGGAAACCCATGAGGTGATGATTCGTACCATGGGCAAAAAAGCTGGCGCTTGGTTCAACAGCGATGAATTGCTGAACTTTCCCAGCACTGATTTGTGTACCATTGACCGGCTGTGGGTGAAATACAGCCAGGGCAAGTTTGGCTTTAGTGTGCAGAAGCAAATTTATGTGGAGTGCGGGGGCAAGTTGTCGGGGATGTATCCGGGTGATAAAGTTTGGAATGAGTTTTGCGATCGCGTCGGCTGGCTAAGGACGGCAACTACCTGAACTACGTCCACTCTCCAAGCCAATCCTTCTTTTTCCCCG
>JAAUUR010000131.1 GCA_012031045.1 Leptolyngbyaceae cyanobacterium SM2_5_2 | reverse complement strand
CCCCTTCCCCCCGCCGCCTCTTTTACCAATGACCCCTATGGCACAACCCACCCACTACCAAACCCTCGAAGTTCACGAAACGGCGACTCAGGCAGAGATTAAGCAAGCCTATCGCCGTTTGGCTAAGCAGTTTCATCCTGATAGCCAAACAGAAACCGCTTCCCATGAGCGCATTGCCCGCATCAACAATGCTTATGAGGTGATTGGTGACCCTTCCCGCCGGGTGATGTATGACCAGGAACGGCAGGGGCTATTTAGCGCCAACGCCGAAGACAGCGCCACCCAGCGAGCCAGGCGCACAGCAGATATGCAGGATTTATACCGCAAACAGCGGCAGGCCCATCAATCTTCAGAGGCCCAGGTGGGTGCCTGGTTGAAGCTGGTGTATGCCCCGGTAGATCGCCTGATTGCAAAGGTGATGTCACCCCTCAAGACTGAAATTCGTAAGCTCTCGGCGGATCCCTTTGATGACGACCTGATGGAGGGCTTTCAAGGGTATTTAGAGCAGTGTCGTACCTGGTTAGAGCAGGCTAGGGACAGGTTTCAGTCGATGGCTAACCCGGCTAACACGGCTGGCGTGGCCGCAGCTATCTACCACTGCCTGGGCCAGCTTGAGGATGGCGTAGAGGAAATGGAGCGCTTTACCCTGAGTTACGAAGAGAGCTACCTTCATACGGGCGAGGAATTATTCCGCATTGCCCGTCAGCTCCGCCAGGAGGCGAAGGAGCGAGTGAAGCGGGTGGTGTGAGATTAGGCGGAGCATGGTAGGTAAGCAGCCAGGTTGGTAGCTGGGGACATTGCGGCGGCCCGCCCGTTCCTGCTGCGCACGGCCTGGCCTACGACAAGGAGGCTCCGCTGGCCTTGACCTCACAGAGGAGTGGCTCGGCAGGCGGCAGTCGCGCTTCGCAACGGTCTCGGCTGGTGAGCGATTGGAGGGAATAGGCAAGGCCGTGGATGCATTACAGCCTCTGGTATGGATAGCTAAGGTTGGGTTGGGATGAATCAAGGCTGGGTTTATCGCGATCGCATTACTCCGGCTCAGCAGGGGCTATCGGTGCTGGAGTTTTATGCCACTTACTACCGCCACTCTAGCCGCAGCGAGTGGCAGGCTCGCATAGAAGCGGGGCACATCCGCCTAGACGGGTTTCCGGCAGACGGTGACGAGCCTCTGCAACGGGGGCAGGTGCTCGAATACCACCGCCCACCCTGGCACGAACCAGCGGTACCTTTAGGGTTTGAGGTGCTTTACGACGATGGCGATTTAGTCGTGATTGCCAAGCCTGCTGGCCTGCCGGTGCTGCCGGGCGGCAACTTCCTTATCCACACCCTGCTACACCAGCTTCAGTGCCGCTATCCAGAGCAGACTCCTGTTCCCGTTCACCGGCTGGGGCGGGGAACGTCGGGGTTGATGCTGCTGGCGAGATCGCCCCTGAGCCGCTCGGTGCTCGAGTCACCAACTGCGCGAATCTACCCGCACCGCTGGCCATCCCAATGCGGCTCACCCCATCCGCAAAACCTACTGGGCGCTGATTGGAGCCAGCGATTTGCCCGACCAGTTTACGCTGACTACCCCCATCGGCAAGGTCGCCCACCCGGTACTGGGGTATGTCTATGCCGCCTCTCCCACCGGGCTCCCGGCCTACAGTGACGGGAGAATCCTCCACCGTTCAACCAGCACTACCCTGGTAGACATCAGCATTCGTACCGGGCGACCACACCAAATTCGGATTCATCTGGCCGCAGCGGGCTATCCCCTGCTGGGCGATCCACTCTATGGCGTAGGCGGAGTCCCCATGGCTCTGGAACCAACGGCATCCGGCGAGCTACCAGTGCCAGGAGATGTGGGTTACTCTCTTCATGCCTATGGTCTCAGCTTTGTCCATCCCAGCACCCATCAGCCTATGTCGTTCATTAACGAGCCATCCTGGCGGCATGAAAAGTGCCTAGCTCAATGCTCGCCTACGGGCCTAGAGGGTTCATCTGGGCTAGGGGAAAGCCGGTGAGATGACAGCGCTATCACCTGGGCCAGAGCCCCTGTACCCAGCCACAACATCTGCCGAGGCATAGTCGCCAGGTTAGATTGAGCTAAGGTATGCAGCAGGGCTGGGGTGCAGCAGGGACAAAAAAGCGGCTCAAGCATAGCGATCTCGGTCTAAACGCATCTGAAATAGCTGGGTTGACTGTCGGCGTCAGGCCCAATTATGTTCCATAATGCCCCAGGCTTCAACAGGTAACCTGGCCTACAGGGTTGGCAATGGAGCCAGCACCGTTAGCCCCTTGGGAATGCAGGCAAACTCCACAGGATTGATCACGTCCATGACTTCGCCATCGATCACTAGGGTTTGCGGCGGGTCAGTTGTGACCTTTAGGTAAGGGGTGCGAAAACTCAGGATGTCTTCCCGCTGGTTAGGGTTGCCCCGCGTAGCTGAAGCCGTTAATGAGGCCAGGGCCTTTAAGTTTTGAATGCGAGTCTGGCTGGTGGCCATGGTTACTTCTAGCAGGCCATCATCAGGAATTACGGCCCCTAGCCCCTGGGCCAGCACCGAGGTGGGTGGGGCTACGTTGGCAACGGTAATGGCCGTGGTGCTGAACTGGGTCACCTGGCCATCAAACTCAACGGTAGCGGTAAAGGGTTGGGCCGTGGCCAGTTGCTTAACGCCCGCCAGTAGGTAGGCCAGGTTGCCCAGTTCGTTTTTAAGTTCGCGGGTGGCTTTGCTAACCATGCCCGCCTCAAAGCCCAAGCCAGCCAGCAAAATCATGGGAATATCGTTACATCGAGCCGCGTCTACCACGTGGGTATTACCGGCCAGAATCGTCGCGCAGGCGGCTCGCAGGTTGGTGGGAATGCCCAACCCCACCGAAAAGGCATTGGCCGTGCCACGGGGGATAATTCCCAGGGGAATCCCCGTCCCGATGGTGGCCTCCGCCACCGCTGAGACCGTGCCATCGCCGCCAGAGGCAATGATCAAACTATGGCCCATATCGTGTTTAGCTTTGGATTGAATGATGCCCACCACATCCCTGGCCTGGTCTGCCGGGTTAACGTTGGGCTGGGTCATAATCACTTGAACAAGGATTTGGGGCTCCAGCATCTCCCGAATGGTGGCCAGTTCTACGTTGGGGTTGCCCTGCCCAGCCACCGGGTTGAAGATTAAATAGGCCACCTGGCCTCTGGAAATGCCCCGCAGCATCAGCGACGCCGACATTTCGTTCAGTGCGATGGGAATGCCCCGTAATTGGCAAGCTCTCAGCAACACACTGAAACTGGGGGAGGCGGTCATCAGTGCTTGGGGGTCGGCAAAAAACAGCACGCCAGTCAGTTCTCCGGCCAAAATCTTGGCGGCCAGGGTAATATCGCCACCCGCCTCCGAGTCAGTGAGTGGTATTAAATCAATTTTGGCGAGGCTCCCTCCCTGTTGGATGCGTTGGGCTATTTCAGCGGGGGCGATAATTTGGAAGTGGGTTAGCACCTCCTGGTGCTGAGAGAGCCAGGCCATAAGGTGCTCAACCTGGGTCGAGTGGGCCAGAATGGCCAGAGTGCTAGGCATAGTAGCGGTAAGATGAATTTTGGGTTGGGATGAACAGTTGCCAATATTTCTAAGAGTATACGGTTAGCTCAAACCTGGAATTTTCTAAATCATTTATTAAGCAAGGCTTTACTCAACCCAATCTATGACAACCACCTCTCGCTCCCTGACCGGACTTAGCCAGGTAGAAGCCGCCAACCGTCGAGCGGCTGGCCAAGGAAACAACATCCCCCTCAAAACCAGCCGCACCTACCGGGACATCTTTCGGGATAACCTGTTTACTTTCATCAACGGGGTCTACTTTTTCCTCAGCTTGGTGCTGCTGGTCCTAGAACGGGTAAGCGATGTGGTAGTCGTTACTGCCATTGTCCTGTTGAACGTGGTCATCAACATTGTGCAGGAAATTCGCGCTAAGCAAAAGCTCGATAACATTGCCCTGTTAACTCGCCCCAGGGCCACGGTTATCCGAGCAGGGCAAGAACTGGACATCGATTTAGGCGAGATTGTCGTCGGCGATGTGCTAGTTGTGCGACCGGGTGATCAGATCGCGGTGGATGGCCCGGTGCTAACGGCGGAGGAAATTCGAGTCGATGAGTCACTATTGACCGGCGAATCTGATCTAGTTCCTAAGCAGGTCGGCGATAGCCTCTACTCAGGCAGCTTTTGTGCCAGCGGTACCGCCTGCTACACCGCCGACAAGGTAGGAAGCGAGAGCCTGGCCAGCAAAATGACGGCGGAAGCCCGTCAGTTTCGCAAGGTGTTAACCCCGCTCCAGCGCCACATTAACACGCTGATTCGGCTGCTGTTGGGGTTAGCTATTGTCCTAGGGCTGATTACCCTGCTGCGGATGATTTTAGGGGTGAGTTCATTTACCTCCGGCATTCAGAATTTAGTTGTCATTGTGGGCCTAGTGCCCGTGGGTCTCTACTTCATGATTACCCTGACCTACGCCCTAGGAGCCGTTAACATTGCCAACCAGAGCGCCCTGGTGCAGCAGGCCAATGCGGTGGAGTCCATCAGCAATGTTGATATCATGTGCATCGACAAAACCGGCACGCTGACCGCCAACCGTATTTTTCTGCAAACGGTTCTTCCTCTGGGCGCTACGGGGCAAAGCGAGCTGCGTCGTCTGCTGGGAGACTACGCGGCCAGTGCCGCCGCTAGTAATAAAACCAACGATGCCTTACTCCAGGCTGAACCTCGCCCTAGGCGCTCAGTTAAGCGAGAAATTCCCTTCAACTCGGCCTATAAATGGAGCGGCCTTGCCTTTGAGGAGAGCCCTGGCATGTACATTCTGGGAGCGCCAGAGGTGCTGGCCACGGCGGTACCCGACACCATAGCAGAAACACTTCAGATTTATATTACTGACGGGGCCAATCAGGGACTGAGGGTTTTGCTGTTTGCCCATAGCGCTACCGTTGTTGATCAGGAGGATGGGGAGGGCAATCCAATGCTGCCGCCCTTAACGCCGCTGGCGATGCTGTACTTTGGCGATGAGCTACGGGAAGGTGTCCATCAGACGCTGGCAGAATTTCGTCAGGCTGGGGTGCAGGTAAAGGTGATTTCGGGGGATAATCCTGCCACTGTTGCCGCTCTAGCTAAACAAGCGGGCTTGGGCGATGATATCCTGGCGGTTTCTGGGCAAGCCCTGGCCGCAATGGACAAGGTAGTCTTTAATCAGGCGGCAGAAGAGAACACAATTTTTGGTCGCATTACTCCCGAGCAAAAGGCCCGATTGGTAAAAAGCTTCCAGGATCGAGGTCACTATGTGGCGATGATGGGGGATGGGGTCAACGATGTGCTTTCCTTGAAGCAGGCCAATGTGGGTGTAGCGATGGAAAGCGGCAGCCAGGCTACCCGCAGCGTAGCCGATATCGTGCTGCTGCACGATAGCTTTAGCGCCCTGCCTAAGATCTTTCTGGAAGGGCAACGCATTCGCAACGGCGTGGCCGACATTACCAAACTCTTTATGGTGAGGATTTTTGCCTTTTCGGTGGTCATTGTGGCCATCGGCATGATCACGCTGTCGTTCCCGATTGGCATTAAAACAGGTACCATCGTCACATTTTTTACCGTGGGTATTCCGCCTTTCTTTGTCACCCTGTGGGCCAAGTCCAAGCCCGTTAAAGCAGATCACGGTGACCCGTTTTTACACTTTGTGCTACCGGCCACCATCACCCTGTCACTGGTCAGCATCTTGCTTTATCTCCTCTTCCTGGCTGAAAACATTGGGCCAATTTTGGCCTGGCTCAGCGGTCAGCTTCCCCTAGAGGAGGTGGGTCGCCAAATCACCCGCGAACAGGTGATTCGAGCTCAGCGCATTGCTGAAACTGCCCTGGTAACCATGCAAATTTTTGGAGGGCTACTCTTGCTTCCCTTTCTCAAGCCGCCGACCCGTACCTGGGTAGGCGGCGCACCCCTCAGCCGAGACTGGCGGTTTACTATCCTGGCTGTAGTGCTGATGCTGGCCTACGGGGTGATTGTAACCGTGCCAGGGTTGCGGAACTTTTTTGAAATTTATCCCCTCCAATCCCATGAATATGCTGGCATAGTCGGCCTCGCTATAATATGGGCAGTGGTGCTGCGTTTTACCTGGCGGCGTCGCCTTTTAGATCGCTTTTTGGGAATTCCCATCAGTCCGTTCTAGACTGGGCAAACTGGCTAGTCTATCGTTCAAGCCCCTGGCGACAATTATGGTTCTCCCTTAAATCTTCCTCCCAATTGGCTAGCGCGTCTGCGGCCACTACGTCGTCCTGGGCTTTGGGGAGCAGGGTTAGGGCTAACGCTGCTGGGGGTAGTCGCTTATCAGTATGGCCGCCATCCCGAATGGTTAAGCTTGTTTGAGCGAACGGGTAACCCACCCACGCGGCCAGAGTCATCCACCAGCTTGGCCAACCTATCGGATGAGGAGTTGGCGGCGCTAGCCGAAATTGACAATTTGACCTTGTTGCTCAATCAGTTCCAGCCGATGACGGCTAACACCCTAACGTCCGAACTGGGCCTGGGGGAACAACCTGAGTCGGGCAACCTGCTAGAGATGCTGGGGCAGGCTCAGCCCAGTGCTAATCGGGTTGACTCCCAGCCAACTCAAACATTACCCCAGAGTCCTTTTGCAGCTTACCTTGAGCGCACTCGCTTTAAGGTGAGCGACCTGGCTAACCCGGAGCCAACCATTCCAGGTCGTAACACAGCCAGTCTTACCCCTAGCAGCCTCTTAAGCGGGCCACAGACTAGCCCAGCACCCGTTAACCAACCCGCCCTTAGTCCACTTCAGCAGGCGCTAAGCCAGTCTACAGGCGGACTCACTGGATTAGCTACTACGACTCAGGACTCCTCTAGAGAGAATAGCCCCTCACCAGACTCAAGGGCATCGGCCACAACGAATTCCATGACAACGACCTCAACCCCAGGGCTAGCCCCACCGTCTTGGCTGGTGGAGGGCCGTCTTCCAGGCGTGAATCAGCGGTTTATTCGCACCACGTCAGAAATGTCGCCACCACCAGGGACAACCGGCTACACCTTGCCCTGGGCGCTGCAACCACCCAACCCAGGCACTCTGCCCGCCGCCGCGTTGCCGCCGCCTGCCCCCCTCAACCTTAATCTTGGTGCCACATCGGTTACGCCAGCCGCAGCACCCGGCCCTGGGGTTACGGCACCGGGAGCAACTCTACCGCCACCGCTGGGCAGCCCCTCATGAGGTGCCACGATCTCAACCAGACATCGCCCCTTTCTCGGTACCCAGGCCACCGGGTTCCCATACGGGGGGCGGCTTTATCTACACGTTTTCAGACCCTAATGGTCTCTAGTGGGAAAGGCAGAAGGCAGAATATAGGAGCTAGAAGTTAGGAGTGTGGCTGTCACTAGCTTCTAGCTCCTGAATTCTGTGCCCCAAGACTGCCCCGCTTTAAGTTGATGCCTACAGTAAGGCTTTTAACCTTCAACCAAGGGGTGTGTTAAGGCGGTCGTTAAGTTTGGCCATCAATCGGCATTAGCTTCTGGCGAGGGGTCGCTAATTTGCTCGGTTTCGGGGCAATCTTCAGACACGTTAATTTCCACATCGCCCCGGGGTACAGAGGCGAGTCGCTGAGTTACAGCGCCAATACTTTCCAGGCGCACCATCTCTTCCCAGGAGCAAATTTCGTCGTCTTCCTCAGTTTCGTAGCGGAGAGTGATTAAATCACCTTCAATATCTAGGATGCGTGCACGCTCTATCCAACGCTGTTGATCCCGCAGAAAAATCCACACTTCTCGACCATCACAACAGAGTTGATAGATCTTGCGGTGTAGCATGAGTCGTGTCTCCTAAACAGGTAACATCAACGCTTTGTGACCTTAAACACTGGCCCGTAGACGTCTGTAACTAACGATTCTAACAACCTTAACCGTGTACCTTACCATCTTCAGCCTCGACATAATCATTGGGCTAAGCGGGTGCCGCTGATTGTGTTTTTGGTGTAAACCCAACCTGCTTCTTTCTCTTAGCAGCAGGTTTGCCAGGGCAACGTAACCCACACTACCGTTGGCGGGTGCTCAGCCAGTTAGTAACAAAACGCTATAGTGGAAACCACTGTTGCGATCGCCCCTCCCCATGTTGCTCCACCTCTGTACCTGGCCTGAAGTTGAGACTTACCTGACCCAGTCTCAGGGCATTATTCTACCCATTGGCTCCACCGAGCAACATGGCCCCACCGGGTTAATTGGTACCGATGCTATCTGTGCCAAGGTGATTGCAAAGGGTGTGGGTGAAGCAACTGAGGCGCTGGTTGGCCCCACCATTAATGTGGGTATGGCGCTGCATCATACGGCCTTTCCGGGCAGCATGACCCTGCGCCCCAGCACCTTAATTGCCCTCGTGCAGGACTACGTTAAGCCCCTGGCCCGCTATGGGTTTACGCGCTTCTTTTTCATTAATGGCCACGGTGGTAATATTGCGACCCTCAAGGCCGCCTTTGCCGAAACCTATGCTGCTCTAACCGAGGCCCAAATTCCCCAGGCTAGTCAGGTACGCTGCACCGTGGCTAACTGGTATATGTGCCGCTCTGTTTATACCCTGGCGAAGGAATTCTACGGCGACCAGGAGGGCTCCCACGCCACCCCCAGCGAGGTGGCCCTCACCCAGTACGCTTATCCCGACCATATCAAACAGGCCGAACTCATACCCCCAGGTGGCCCCAGCCGGCTACCCCATTTACGACCCAGTGGACTTTCGCCAGCACTACCCCGATGGCCGCATGGGCTCTAACCCGGCCTTGGCTACCCCTGAGCACGGGCAACAGCTCTATGAGGCCGCCATCAAAGACTTGACCAATGACTATCTGAAGTTTCTAGCCGCTGAATAGGGCACTGGCTAGAACGTCAGTGCAGACCCCAGAGTTCTGGCTTGGGATGTTTCATTCGGGGTATCAACGTCAGCCGGGATAGTTTTCAGGAAACGGCACGGTTACATTGCTAGGGATCCCTTTCCGCCCTGCAGAAATAACGCCGCTATGGCTAAAATGCTAGCCTGGCAATGTTCAGAAAATCGCGCTTGACAGGGTTACAACCCTTGATCTCTCGTTCCCAAAACTGGCATTTACACGAAATTCTGATCGTTCCCTCTAGTGGAGACTCACGCGGCATCAAGGCCTTGCCGAGGTAGGATTGCAACGTGCCTTAGGGATGTTTGAAAAGCCAAACAACGTCTCAAGCTGTACGTTATAAAATGGCAAATATCAGCAAAATTCAGCGTTTTTAGACTTTCCTGACAGCCAACCATACCTGGGATAGCCCTTTTCAAACCCCCTCTTACGCTAAACTCAAGGCATAGCCTTACTAGTTGCTTGTGCCGTGCTTACCAAGCTTACGAGTCAAAATCGAATTACACTACCGCTGAGTGTTACTGAAGCGCTTGGCCCAGTAGAGTATTTTGAGATTATGGTTGAGGGCGGGCAGGTCATTCTCACTCCAGTCAAAATTCAGCGGTCTGATGCGGTTAGAGAAAAGCTGGCCGAATTGAACATTACAGAGCAAGATGTGGCTGAGGCCGTAGCTTGGTCACGCGAGGGTTCTACTGCTCAATTATGAGCCAGGTACTTCGGGCCGTGCTGGATATCAATGTGTTGGTAGGCAAAGCTGCTTTTGCAATACCCATCGTGAATGTCGAACAATTTTTGAAGATTCTCTCCCTATAATCTTCTTGCCTTAGAGATAACGAGGATGTCTAGATCACTGTAGGGGTGGGCTTCGCCACGAGCGTAACTACCAAAGAGAATGATTTTCTCTGTCGGTCTGCGATCGACGATGCGGTCTGCTATTTGCTGGATGGTGGCCTGGGTGAGCATATCAGATCGCTTGCAGGAGAAAGTCGAAGGGAATGGCGAGGTTGAAGGTCTTGCCCATAGAACTTACTCCGTCAGTGCTGTGAATAATCGGCTAGGTAAAGGTTTCACTGAAGCTAGCAACCGTGCAAGTATTGTATCAATTCTTTTTGGCGGTCATAGAGCACAATTCCTTCGGGGAGTATTTGGTGGGCAAAGCTACCAGCCACTGTAGAGTGGGTACTGCCCATCACTGGTAGAGTGGGCGATCTCCCCAATGCAAACTGCTGAACTTGCCTGGTTTCAAGGAAGATTGGGCCGAGACTATCGCTCGTTAGGATTCTCAATGATTAGCCCCTCGCTGCTGGCGGCGGCATTGAGTTCGTTATCGGCTGAGACAAAAATTAAAGGTGGCAAACCGCTCGATAGGCAAAGGGCATTGATGGCGCAACCTGCGGCTAGCTGTACGGCATCATAGCCTCGCAGCCCTTTTGTTTCGGCTAGCGACATCCCTAGACTAATAATCTCTTCGGTGATTTCAATAATTTGATAGGTTGCCTGAAAGTCTTGCTTAAACTGAGCACAGGCTAAAGCAGCATCGGCCGCTTTAATGCTGCCGCTACGGGCTCGTCTGGTAATGGCCGCGATAATTTCAACGCCTGAGATCGCAGCCACAAAGCAATCATTGCTCAAATCTAGCAAAAATAGGCTTGAAACCCAGTCTGTTCCTGTTTCACGGATATATCGCTTGACCAGGGCGCTGCTGTCTAAGAAATAAACAGCCATCTAGCGCCGCTCACCTAGTATGGTTTGGGATACGGATTCGCCTTGGACAGGAATAGGCTGAAAGTTGTTTTGGGATGTGGCAGCGGGTGAGCGCACCGATTTTACTAGGCCAGAAGCTTTTAGTGCCTGGTGAAATGTGGTCTGCTCTAGGGGCAAGGGTTGGCTGGGTAACGGAATCGCTTGATCGGTAGAGGTATCCGTATCGGCATCAAGACACCGCCGGAGGCGTTGCTTGTCGGCAGGGCTGAGTTTGGCAATTGCTTGCAGGAGAAAGTCGAAGGGAATGGCGAGGTTAAAGGTCTTGCTCATAGAACTTACTCCGTCAGCGCTGTGCATAAATTGTATCAATTCCCTTTAGCGGTCATAGAGCACAACTCCTTCGATGAGTATCTGGTGGGCCAAGCGGCCGGGTACGCGCTCCAATGACGGACACTGTGGGAAGTTCGCACGGGTCAGTCTACCCCCCGGTTGGTTTCAGCGTTTATTAAATAAGAGCTATGAGTTCTGTAACAAGTCTGGATACGGTTGCCAACTTAAAGCCAATCGCGCGCGATCGGCTGACGCTGATTGAGCCTGAGTTTGAATCGATTCAACAGCTTCCCATTGGGCAGGTAGGCACAGTGCTGGAGGTTTACGAGGGGGAAAGCCCTTGCTTTTTGGTTGAATTTGCTGATTTGGAAGGCCGCGAGTATGCCATGGCGGTGTTGACGCCAGACGAAGTGCTGCCACTGCATTATGAACTACCCTTGGCGAGCTAAGAAAAATACTTTGCCACTACAGGGTGGACACTGGCGACGGCGGGGAAGGGGCGATCTCCCACATGCAACCTGCTGAACTGCCTGATTTCAAGAAAGATTAGGCTACTTGGAGTAGCTTAAATTTAATGGTAAGCGATGTCTGTCCTGCCTACTCAGTCTGGTGGTTTTCGATAATTTGACAGATTATTGGGTCTGAAATGTCACCCTGGTCAGATTTGGGGTAGTCCTAAAGATGTAAGGATGGAAGGGATAAGCGTTCCAGCAGAAAACCCATGTCTGATTGCCAGCCCACCTGCCCTGATTGCCTGTCAAGTCGTGTCGTCAAAAAA
>JAAUUR010000130.1 GCA_012031045.1 Leptolyngbyaceae cyanobacterium SM2_5_2 | reverse complement strand
AATCATCAGCACGCCGAACCAGCCAATGTACAGGCGGTTCTCGGTGCTGGTAATCCACTGACAAAACTGCTCCCACAGGGAAGCGCTCTCGCGCTGCTGTAGTGTAGTCGTCATGATGTATTAGTCCTTGGTATTTATAGTTTCAAGGTAATGCAGGCGGCAATCGTTTAGATTTGTAACCGGCATTGAATAATACATTAACGAATTAGTGGAGTTTTGTAAACAAAATTTTCTAAAGATTGGTAGCATGCCCAATACTCCGGTCAGTTGAGCTTTCTCAGAAAACGTAGACAGCTTGCCTAGAGGCAGATTCAGCCTTTATGGCCAACTCTGCCCCTGGGCTAAATACCGCAACCTATCTTTCTCAGAAAAAATAGTTAGTGACCCTGACACTCCCCTAGGTGGTTCGCTGACCTCTACCACCCTTGATAGGTTAGGGGTACTACAGTGCTTCTAGATACTCCAACAGGTCAGCCATCGCCTGGGGATCTGGCTGAAACTGAGGCATCGGTGGGGTTTGACCACTGGTTACCTGCTTAATCAGGCTCACCTTAGTGCGATGGTCAGATACCCGTATCAGGGCTGGCCCAACCTCACCCAGGGCATCAAAGCCATGGCACACAGCACAATTCATTCTGAAAATGGCTTCGCCGCGAGAGGTATCTCCCTGAAGAGACAAAACTTGGTGAATGTAGGGATCCGAGGCTTGGGCATACCGAATTGAGGCCAACCCAATGCCAATGACCAATACCAATGACGCCAGGACAAAGGCGGCTCGTCGAAGCAACATACCCAGGTCTTCAGTTTTTTCGTCCAAAGTTTCTGGTGCCAAAATCAGCCCGCTAGATGTTGCATAGGGATACATATACTGTTACGCATTTTAATGAAAACCCTGAAACATAGCCAAAGATTTTAAGAATTTAAGTTAGCTATTCGAGTCGGCTAGTGGCCTCTGTAGTTTAAGGTTGACAGCCGGATTTACCGCCCGTGTGCCAAGGGACGTTTGGTAGACAACCCGCCTGTTAAAGTAGCATCGACGGTAGGACGCGGAAAACCACTATGGTTGCCTGGCCAGAACCCCTTACCCTAGTCATCCTTTTCTCGTTATTGAGCGGTTATGGCCACAGGTTCTAAGCGCGCTAGGCCCCAACACTTTTACTCCAGTTCGGTGATGGAGTATATCGTGCCGCAGGAAAGCGAGGCCCAGTTTGAGCAATGGTATAGCCAGGTACGTCGGGCGGCTGCAACCTACAGCGGCTTCTTGCGGGCTGACCTCTGTACACCGCTAGACTGCAAAGATGGTGTGATTAAGTGTTACTCCATCATTCATTTTGAAACGGCCAAGCAGCTCAACGCTTGGGTGAAATCAGAGGAGCGGCAGCAACTTTTCAGCCAAGGCCAGTCTATTTTCTTAGCCTATCGGTTTAAGTCCTTCTCTACGGGGCTAGAGGGCTGGTTCTCTAGCCATGCTGGGGCAGCGGAGCAATATAGCCTGGCACCGCCACCCTGGAAGCAAGTGCTGGCCGTAGTGCTGGGGCTCTATCCTACCCTAATGGTGCAGGGCATGGCGTTTGCAGCCTTAGGGCTTATGCAGTCCTGGCCAATGTCCACGGCGCTGGTGGTCAACAATTTGATTACCTCATCCATCCTGACCTGGTTTGTTATGCCCAAAATCAACCAGCTTTTGGGCTTTTGGCTACGTCCGGCCTACCGATTCACATCGCTGCAGGTCAATCTGCTGGGTACCACCATTGTGTTAAGTATTTTGGGGGCTTTGGTCATTTTGTTTGATTTGTTACAGAAACTAAACATATAAAATCTTGCATACTAGGAAAAATGTCGTTCATTATCAATGGTTTCTATCATTAGGCAGAGTACTGAGATTGCTCAGGCTACCTGTTCTGCAAGTAATTTAAGAACATTCAAATGTATACAGAATACAATCCATGGCTGGGGTGGCGCTTTGCCAGACGCAGCTACAGCGTTTTTTGAAGCTAGCGAGGTGAACGGATAACCCTACAACCCCTGATGTTACTTGATTCTATTAGACGAGCTGTACCTCACCAGGCAAGGAAACGCTGTATGACTTCTTTAAAGAGTTCAGTCATGACTTGGATAGCTAGCCTCAGGCGCAGGCTCGGCCCTCTTGGGCAAACTTTGCGGGTGGAAAGCCTGACCCCCCCCAGGTTAGTTCAAGAGGTGAGGCAGTGGCTTGACCCGGTGCTCCAAGAGTCTAGAGCGTTAATGGTGTCTTCGGTGCCAGGAGAGCAAGGGCTTTATTCCAGTGTGGTGGTTGAATACATAGTCCTCCAAGAAAAGGGCTGGGCCTTTCACAAATGGCACCGAGGGTTAGTTCAAACCGCCCAGGGGTTTAAGGGGTTTGTGCAGGCTGATCGGCACCGTCCCCTCAGTTGCCAGGGTGGGGTGTTGAAGTGTTATGCTATGGCGCACTTTGAGCAGCCAGAGGATTTAAACCGCTGGCTACTTTCCCCTGAGCGGGAGGCTCTGCTCAAGGAAGGGCGAGAAATTTTCAAATCCTACAAATTCAAGTCCTTTGAGACTGGCTTAGAGGGGTGGTTTTCTCATCAGTCGGGCAATGAGCTAACCGGGTTAGGGCCACCGGCGTGGAAGCAAATTCTATCAGTGGTGCTGGGGCTCTACCCAGTCATTATGATTCAGGACTTTCTATTAGACCATTTGGGTCTGCTAAAGAGTTGGGAACCCGCTAGTGCCATGCTGGTAAAAAACTTGATTACAACCTGCATTCTCACCCTGGTGGTAATGCCTCTGGTTGTACGAGTGCTGGACTTTTGGCTACAGCCAGCGCATCGTCGGGCCTCCATACGCATTGAAATTGTAGGTGCGACCTTTACGCTTGTAACCATGGCCGCTATGGTGCTGATGTTTAGTGAAATTTATTAAGGGAGCCTGAGTTCAACGTTTAATCAGGCGGCATGGCAGAGTAATACAGTCCAGGTCGCGAAGATAGGACAAGGGACTTTAACGTCATCCTCGGTATGGGGAAAGGTTTTACCCTAAAACTGCTACGACCACAGTGGCTCCATACCTGCTTACCGTCAGCAGTGGCGTTGCATCGACTACGGCGTTAGTGGGGAATTTACCTGCCACACCCGAATGTTGTAGGGTTCAGTGCCCCCCACGGTGATAATTTGACCATCGGGCCGCACGGCTAAGCGCCAAATATCCGTATCAAAGCCGGTGATTTTCTGAACCAGCCTACCCTCGTTCAAGTCCCACACCAGAATGGTCTTGTCTCGATCGGCGCTCCACACCCGTTGCCCCTTTAACCAAGGGTATTCACATGGTTAGTATGACTGTCTAAAACGGTTTCCCGGGTCGTTGTGTTCATATCCCACAGCAGAATAGTTTTGTCCACTGAGGCGCTGATCAAAGTTTGGTCATCCTCGCTGATGGCCAGGCGGTTGATAAAGCTGGTATGCCCTGCCAACAGGGTGGGTTCGGGTACCGTGCCTGCTGGGGCTGTTTCTAGGGCATCCACATTCCAAAGTTGGAGGGCGTTTACTGCCGCTAACCAAATTATTGTCATCGCGAGAAAACAGCAAGTCGTTGACGCCGCTCACTGCCTGTAGGGCGATAAACGGCCCCTCCTGTTTCATAGCGGGTAGATTGAGCGAACCATTGTTGTCCACCAGGTTCCACAGCTTAATGGCGCCATCGCCATCGGCGCTAGCCAAAAGCTTGTTGTTGTTGCTCACCTCCAGGGTGTTAATTGGCACGTTGTGGGCGTTATCTATCTGGCCAAGGGACTGACCATCCGGGAGTGACCAGAAGCGAATGGTGCGATCGTCCCCGGTGCTAATCAGGGTAGATTGATCGGTCGTCACCGCCAGGGCTTTAACAACATTTGTATGCTGGCCTAGGGTGTGTTTCAAGGTCGCTGCATCTAAATCCCAAATACGAATCGTTTTATCTGCACTGGCGGTAACCAGCGTATTGCCATCCCCCAGCAGCAGCATGTCTTTAATTTCTCCCGTGTGACCGGCCAACACTGGCAGAGCGCTGACAGTCAATTCTTGGACGGAGGTAGTCAGGCTAGGCTGATCGCTGGGTGGGGTCGTTCCATTGCGGCTGAGCGCATACCAGGCCAACGGCACCGCCAGCACTAGGCCCGTGAGCCCCACTAGTAGCCAGGGTCGCTGATCTAACCAGGGCGGCAAAAAGCTGCGGGAGGGTTCTGGTACGGTGGCCGCTTGGTGGGCATTGGCATGGTGGGGATCTAACGTCGTGGCTGGCCACGCCTGCCGTTGGCCAAGGCCACCTTCAGATGAGCGAGGCGGCTTGGTAATCTGATCGGCCCGTACCTGGGCTAATCGCTCTAGAATCTCTGCGGTTGTTTGGGGACGGTTGGCGGCGGCTGGGGCAATCAGTTCATCCACAAAGTCGGCCAGGGCGGCGGAAATTTGGGGGGCATCCTCGCGCCAGCGAAAGGCATTGGTGCGTGAATCGTAGACCGAAGGGTCGTTAGGCATCTTGGCGGTTAAGAGATAGATCAGCGTGCGCCCCATCGCGTAAAAATCTGACTGGGGCACCGCCTGCCCCTGCTCCTGCTCTGGGGGGGTATAGCCCGCTGAGCTAACGGCGGTGATGTCGCTATCACCCAGTTGGGCCATGTAGGTTTGGGTCATTTCCCGTGCCGCGCCAAAATCCACCAGCACCAACTGCCCAGAGGAGCGCAGCATAATGTTCTCTGGTTTAATGTCGCGGTGAAAGTAGTTGTGCTGATGCACCAGGTGCAGCACATCCGTCAACTGGGTTAGCCAGAGCATAGCCTGCTTTTCGCTAATCGGATGGTTACCCTGCTGCACCATCCACTGCTTCAGGTTGGGGCCGTCGATTTTCTCCATGATCAGGCAGTGCAAGGGTTCGCTGCCGTCCTTCGGAATGTAGCGAAAGTAGCCATCGGGCTCGACCTGCGGCACTCCGGGGTGGTTAAGCTGGCTTAACACCTGAACCTCACGCCGAAAGAGCTCCAGCACCTTGTCGTTGTGGTTGTAGCTTTCCTTCAGAACCTTGAGAATTTTAGGAATATTGCGCTCGTAGGCTTCGTAAACTCGGCCAAACCCGCTCTGGTTACTAATTAGCCGCATGACTCGATAGCGCCCTTGTAACAGCAGATCTGACCCACAAGACCGGCAGCTAAGGCTGGCACTGTTGTCTGGATGGTTCGCTTGGCGACAATTTGGATTAATACAAAGGCTCATAACCGACGGTAGAATGCATCCCCAGGTGTTATCCAGTGTTCCACGGAACGGGAGGGATGTATCCAGAGGCAAGTTTTTTTTAATCGGAAACTGGGGCAGGGGTTAAGGTTTAGGATTAACGGCCTCAGCGGGCTGAAAGAATGATACTCCAGCGGCAGCAACCATAATCAGGCCGATCGCCACCATCATTTGAACAGTTAGCGTTTCGCCCAAACCCACAAAGCCGATCATGGAGCGATCGCGGGTTCTAAACTCAACAGCACCCCAAACACATTGACGGGCATCCGGCGTAGGGCCGTCATTTCTAGCGAGTAGGGCAGGGCCGAGGCCAGCAGGGCCACCCCCAAGCCCAGCAGTAAAATCATCGGGTTGAACAGGGCTAAGCCCTTAGAGGCCAATCCTAACGGCAATAGAGCAACACCACCGATAGCCATCGATAGGGCTAACCCTTCACTTCCTTTAAAGCTTTGACCAACCTGGGCCGACAACACAATGTATAACCCCCAGGCGACCCCGGCCATCAGGGCAAACAGCACACCCAGGCTGTCCAGGCTGGCCCCACGCAGCGGAGACAATAGCACAATACCCACGGCAGCCAGGGCCACCCACAGGCCATCGAGCCAGCGGCGAGAGTGGAGCAACGCCACCAGCAACGGGCCAGAAAATTCCAGCGCCACGGCTACACCAATGGGAATGCGGGAAATTGAGGCATAGAATAGACTGTTCATCACCGCCAATGACAGGCCAAAGGCCACCAGCAGGCGATAGTCTAGCGGCGAATGCCCCGGAGCCGTGGCCGCTGCCAGGCCATCAGCACCACGGCGGCAAGCCCTACCCGCAACGACACCATCCCCATTGGCCCTACCTGACCAAACAAACTTTTTGCGATCGTGGAACCCAGTTGGGTAGACACCATGGCTCCCAGCACCAGGGTGGGAGCCGGTGGGGTAAAACGCTGAGCAGACTTGGGCAAGGGAGCCATCTCTTGAGCGGCCAAGACGTAGGAACAGAGCTTCCCAACTGTAGCGGCTCTCAGTGGTAAAAACCAGCAGACTGGTCGATGGATAACCATCAGTTCCAGGCATACTAGTACGGAAAGGCAGAAGGAAAAAGGAAATAAGGCAGAAGTTCTGCCTTCATCTTTGGTCAAGGTTTCCGCCCTAGCGAATGAGCACGTTACTGCCGCCGTGGAGTACTAGCGCCAATGCCGTGGCTAATATGTACTGAAAAGGTAAGGCGATAGTCGATGTTGGATGGCCTTAGCACGGCACACGCTTCAGCGGTTGGTGCCTCTAAAATGTATAACTCCCAGCCCAAGGGCCAGGAGTTACCTAAATATAAGAGTTTCAGCTAGTAAGTGGGATTCTGTATAGCAGACGGTTGACGTGGGCTTGCCCGGTTCTTGACTTACCCACGCTAAGCATTCCCACTATTCAACCCAAAATCAGGACGAAAACTTTATTTCCTGGAAAGCTTCATCAAGGCTTGACAGTTGTGAGGAAACGCTACTCTACACGGCTAACCTTAGCCCGGTATAGCAGGCGATCGCCCTGCCAATACCCCACATAGCGAACCCTGGCCCGCTGGCCCGGCACCAGAGCAGTGCCCATTGGTTGATGTAGCTGGGGGTCGTAGGTCACCTCTTCGCCTACTTCACCAATCGGGTTCAGTTCCCAGTCTTTGAACAACTGCTCCAGAGGTTTAGCCAGGGGAATAAGCCGGGTAGCCGGAATAGTTTCGTTTTGCTGGGCGGCATAAACAGCGGTGGGCCACTGTAATAGCCAGGATTCTAGCCGGGCGATGACCTCCCGCTGTACCTGTTGACGAATCTCCTGTTCCTGGCTGGCCAAGCGTTGTTGCAGGCGAGCGTATTCCTGGTGGAGGGCTGCAAACTGGCCTATGTCTTGGACTAAGGCCGGGGCGGAGGCAACCTGTTCCTGCTTTGCCTCAAACTCGGTTATTAGGTCAATGGGGGGCACCTGTAGCGCCCGACTCAGCCGCAGCAGTGAGTCTATCCGCAGTTTCCCCACTTGCCCTTGGCGCAGTAAGTCAATGGCCCAGCGAGAAACTCCAGCCATGGTGCTGAGCGATCGATAGCTAGAGAGCCCGGCTTGGGTCATTAACTTCTGTAATCGTTGGCTGTAGAACTGAACGGTGGCCTCATCGTTTAACTGGGAAGTTGCCATGATAGATTTGCTGTCTTATCTAATCACGGAGATTGGCTTAACGCCTTCGATACCCACTCTCCGAGTGTTAAATATCCTCTGGGCTGAAGGAAGCTCAAGGTCTAATCTGCCAAGATATGACCAGAAAATACGTAAATTCGCTGTGTTTCCAAATTTTTGCATACCTCCGATGGCTTAATGTCATCCTGTTGCGGGGGAATACGGCGATGGAAGACTTGGCGATTCAACCCCACCTGCAGCCCACTAAAGGGGTCGTTACCGCTGGAGACTAAAAAGGCAAGCTGTTCGATATCTGGCCAGGTAAACAAATCGTCTAGCATAGCCATTAGCGCCATCAGGCTAGGATGGGCACCATCGCCATACCAGCTGGCCGGTACAGCATTAGGACTATCCAGCCCCAGATGCACAATTTGATGAGGCTGGCTAAACAGGGCCGAGGCCACGGGGCGGGCCTCTTCTTGCAGCAGCAGCCCTTTAGTCTGGGCCAGGTGACGCAGCTTTTCCAGCTTTTGGTAACGGGCTTCGGCTGACAACAGCCCGGTGTGCCAGTGGAGGGCTACCGTGGCCAGGTAGGTTTGCACCATCAGATGACCCAGCTTTTGGGCCTTGGTGGTCAGGTAGTTAGAGTTGTAGGGAGTGGCCTCAATAATTAGCGGTACTCGGTCTACCATCTCCAGACCGTAGCCCTTCAGTCCAGCGATTTTGCGGGGATTGTTGGTAATCAGGCAAAACTGTTTGACACCAATGTCGTTGAGAATTTGCGCCCCCATGCCGTAGTTGCGCTGGTCTACGGGTAGCCCTAGTTTTTCGTTGGCTTCTACGGTGTCTAGGCCCAGGTCTTGCAGAGAATAGGCTTTGAGTTTGTTGATCAGGCCAATGCCGCGCCCCTCCTGGCGGAGATACACAACCACGCCCCGTTCAGCCGACTCAATCATTTTCAAGGCGGCCTGGAGTTGCATGCGGCAATCGCAGCGCAGCGACCCAAAGGCATCGCCTGTCAAGCATTCCGAGTGCACCCGCACCATCACTGGGCCATCGCCAAAGGTAGCCGGGTCGCCCTTGACCAGGGCCACGTGTTCAGAATCATCCAACATGTTGCGGTAGGCGTAGATTTTAAACTGGCCAAACTGGGTGGGTAGTTCGGCCACCGCCTCTCGCTGCACAAAGCGCTCGTGCTGCAGGCGGTAGCTAATTAAATCGGCAATGCTGATGAGTTTCAGGCCAAAGGTTTTGGCGTAGTCAATCAGTTCTGGTAGCCGCGCCATTGAGCCATCGGGGTTTTGAATTTCGCAGATTACTCCGGCTGGGTAGAGCCCGGCCAGACGGGCCAGGTCAACCCCGGCTTCGGTATGGCCAGCCCGCTTCAGCACGCCCCCCTGCTTGGCCCGCAGCGGAAAAATGTGCCCTGGCCGCCGCAGGTCACTAGGTCGGGCGTTGGGGTTAATCGCCACCTGAATGGTGCGAGCCCGATCTTCGGCGGAAATGCCCGTTGTTACTCCCCAGGACAGCGCCGCGTCAATGCTAACGGTGAAGGCCGTCTGCTCGTTTTCGTCCTCAAAGGTGCTATGACTCACCATCAGCGGCAGGTCGAGTTCATCCAATCGCTCGCCGGTCATGGCCAGGCAAATGAGCCCCCGCGCCTCCACTGCCATGAAATTGATGATATCTGGCGTAGCAAACTGAGCGGCACAGATAACATCCCCTTCGTTCTCGCGGTTTTCGTCGTCTACCACCACAATGGCTCGGCCCGCCGCTAAATCTTGCAGGGCTGATTCAATGGAATCAAACTGAAAATCTGAGGTGGCTGATCCTGACGACGCTGACTGAGACATACCCGGCACTGGGTCTAACACGGCGTTGGCTAACCTTTTTAGAGTACTTGTTAGCCTAGCTAAAATCCAGGCCGGTTGGTTACGTACCTCACTAGCTTCAAAACCGCTGTATCTATGGTATGGTTTGCCAGACTTAAGTTAATGTTGCAACCCCTGCGATCACTATGAGCGAGTTACCGGCGGAAAAAGTTGCGGTTGGCGTTGTTGGTGCATCGGGCTACGGCGGGGTTCAGTTGGTACGCTTGTTAACTCACCACCCTGCCGTTGAACTCACTTATTTAGGGGGGGACAGCAGCGCCGGGCAGTCCTATACCGACATTTACCCCCACTTGGCCGGGCAAGTTGCCCTGACGATGGAGGCCGTAGATTTGGAGGCGATCGCCGATCGCTGCCAGGTGGTGTTTCTCTCGCTCCCTAACGGGCTGGCCTGCAAGATGGCTCCCACGCTGCTAGAACGGGGTTGTCGGGTACTGGATCTCTCGGCTGACTATCGGTTTGAAAACCTGAGCACCTATGTCTCCTGGTACGGGGTAGAGCGGGATGACCAGGCTATGGCGGCTGAAGCCGTGTACGGGTTGCCAGAACTGTTTCGCGATCGCATCCGCACCGCCCGGCTGATTGGCTGCCCCGGCTGCTATCCCACCGCTAGCTTGTTGGGTATTGCCCCCTTGCTCAAGCAGGGCTTGGCCCAACCAGAAACCCTTATTATCGACGCCAAATCGGGCACCTCCGGCGGCGGACGGGCAGCCAAAACCAACATGCTGCTAGCTGAGGCCAGTAATTCCCTCTCAGCCTACGGGGTAGCCCGCCACCGCCATACCCCAGAAATCGAGCAAATTTGTACCCATCTGGCCCGCCATGAGGTGACGGTGCAGTTCACCCCCCACCTGATCCCAATGGTGCGGGGTATTTTAGCCACCATCTATGCCACCCTGCGCGATCCGGGCCTAGTGCGGGACGATTTGCTGACCATCTACAGCGCCTTCTACCGTAGCTCGCCCTGGGTTACGGTGCTGCCCAACGGCGTGTATCCGCAAACCAAGTGGGCCTGGGGCACCAATCGTTGTTTTTTGGGCCTGGAGGCCGACCCCCGCACCGGGCGGATCATCGTCATGTCAGCTATCGATAATCTCATGAAGGGGCAAGCGTCCCAAGCCGTGCAGTGCTTAAATTTAATGATGGGGTGGGATGAGGCTCTGGGGCTACCCGCTGTGACCTTCTATCCCTAACTAGCAGGATTTTCCAACGTCGTGTTGCCTAGAACGCCGGTGTAGACCCAGACCCCCGGTTTCTGGGCCAAAAGGCAGGGCAGAGCCCTAGAACGGCGACGAAGAAACCGGGAGGCTAGCCATAGGGTACCGATGCTCTAGAACCGAGAACCCGGCTGTTGGAAGAATTCAGCCTCGGCCTCTGTGGTCTGGCGGCCCAGGATTTCGTTGCGATGGGGAAAGCGGCCAAATTGCTGAATCACATCCCGGTGGCGGTGGGCGTAGTCTAGAGAAGACTCAAACTCTGGATGCTGGTTACAGAGGGCTTGCACCAGGCTGACGCAGCGTTCCTGCTGAGCTAACAATTCGCAGTGTTCCAGCGGTAGGTAAAAGAACAAGCGCTCCACAGGCAGAAGTGCCTGGTCAAACCCCTGCTCAAGGCCATATTCAGCCGTGGCCAGGGCCTGGGCATCGGTAGCAAAACTGCGCGGATCGCCCCGAAATAAATTGCGAGGAAACTGATCCAACAACAAAATTAGCGCTAAGCAGGACTGCGGCTCTTGCTGCCAATCCTGCAATTGGCCACTGGCGGCTTGGTGGTAGTCGGCTAAAAAGTTTTGGCGAATCTGCTCATCAAAGGTGGGATCTTTTTTGAACCAAACCTGACGTTGCTGGCCATACTCGCTACCGGGCCGAGGGGAGTCATCGAACCAGAAGGTGAGAATGTGGCGGATCTTAGTGGTATTCATTGGGTTTGGCTCATATTCTGTTCTTACTCACCCGCAGATTGTAGGAGCGTCAGGTATAGTTGATTATCGACTCTGAAATCAGCCTTTTCAATTAGCTCATCCATTAAAGGCTGAATAAACCCAATCAAACCATTGCGCTTAGCTTGCAACAGAACACCAAGCAACCCAGTAACATTAAGTCCATAATTTGCAGCCAGTGCTCTACCGAGACGTTCATCCATCAGAAGCAAATCTGCATTGAGTTCTAGCGCTAGAATGATTACCTCTGCTTCGCCCTGGTGAATGTTATCTTGGCTGGTCTGTAAGGCGATAACGGCCTGAGAATTAGTAGCAAATTGAGTTTGAATCCATGGAAAAGTCTGTACTTCAGCCGCACCAGGAACCGGTTTGCCTGCATTTACCATTTCATGGTAAACCGCTCTAGGAATGAGAATAGTACTATAAAGTGCTGCGATAACTCTAACTGCCCGAATCGCAGCAAGATTTGGTGATAGGTGAAGTGT
>JAAUUR010000129.1 GCA_012031045.1 Leptolyngbyaceae cyanobacterium SM2_5_2 | reverse complement strand
AACCCGGTACCTGCTGGCCCTGACGGCGTTGTTCGTCGGGGCTGCATTTTTAGACCTGAAGCAGCCGGGCCGGGGGCAGTTCTACAACCCAATCTATGGGGTGAGGTCGTGGGTCAACACCCACCAACCTGCGGCGTGGCAGCTGGTGCATCGCCTGTCTGGCGAGGATGCCCGCCTGCAAGCCTGCGTGGCGGTGACTCCTGACCCAGTTACCCTTGATGCCACCAAGGCAGAGCTGCGCAAGGCACTGGTGGGGGAGTCGGAGGCGATCGCTCTGGAGTGGTTGGGGCAGCCTGCCTGTGCCTTGGGTAACGGGGTCTACCGCTGGGCTTTAGACAACGGCCTGGCTCTCGATGTAACGGTGACGGAGGGGGAGGTGACCCACAGTGAACTCAACCGTTAAACATATCAAGCCTCACTGGTCGGAGCTGCCGCCCACCTGGCGCTACGTGATTGGCACGGTGATGCAGGCGGGCGAGCTGGTGCTCAAGCTGGGCTGCGTGGGGGCGATCGCCACCTCAGTGTGGGTGATGGTCGATCAGGAGACGAACGAATCCTGGGGGGCACGGTTTCGTAAAGTCAGCGCCGTAGCTGAGGCCGTAGCTGGGTTCTATGACGATGACTTCAAGGCCTTGATCAACAAGGGCGATGTGATTGCGGGCTACACGGTCAACTCGGGCTTTGGCCTGCGGATGCACCCCATCCATAAGGAGATGCGGATGCACTCGGGGATTGATTTGCCGACGCCGGAGGGGGTGTCGGTTCACGCCATTGGTTATGCGGGCGATCACGTGTCGGTGCGCTGCTGGAGTGATCCGAAGGGCTATGGCATGGTGGCGGATATGACCAGTTCGGCGTTGCCTGAGATCACATTTAGGGCGGCTCACCTGTCCCACTGCAAGGGGGGTGAACACCGGGCCGGGGCGGTGGTGGCCAAGACCGGTAACACCGGCGGCAGCACGGGTGCTCACCTGCACTGGGAGCAGCGCCAGGGGGGTGTGGCCCAGGCTCCGCAAAAGGGCTATCTGGTCTGGGCGCTCCAGGGCCGCAAGCCCAATGAGCGGCTGGGGGATACGATTGCGCTCTACCGGGCGATTGTTGCCAAGGAGTCGGGTGGTGACCACACCGCCGTCAACCCTGACACAGGAGCGCTGGGCCTGGGGCAGGTGATGCCACAGAATCTTAATTGCTCCTGGGATGGCAAGCCGAAGAGCAACTGCGGCTGGGATTACGATGTGCTGGGCCGCGATGTATCGCCCCAAGAGTTTTTGCAGAACCCCGAGATTCAGCAGCAGATCGTGGGGGTCAAGCTGGAGAGTGCGCTACAGCGACAGATTCAGGCGGGCCACGATATGAATACGGCGGTGAAGCGGGTGGCGGCGGAGTGGTATTCGGGCAATCCTGAGCTGGCCCACGATACGCGACCTCAGGCGGGCTATGAGTCGATCAAGAGCTATGCCGACAGTGCGGCGGAGAAGTTTCACCGGCTCCGGCAGCAGAACTTGGAAAAGTAGGCCCT
The DNA here is from genome assembly GCA_012031045.1 of Leptolyngbyaceae cyanobacterium SM2_5_2. GTDB lineage: Bacteria > Cyanobacteriota > Cyanobacteriia > Phormidesmidales > Phormidesmidaceae > Nodosilinea. Next base: position 10,221 of record JAAUUR010000129.1, on the reverse strand, counting down.
TGGCAGTGGGGGCGATAGCAGGGGTAAGCTGTCTAGCGTAAATAGAATTTCACCTCTGCCCCTGGCGATTGCTGGGGGCATTTTGTTGGTTATTGCCGCCGCCGCCCATCCCTCACAACCCATTAAAGGGCCAAGGCCGGTGGGGCAGTGGCAGAGAGTCTAGTGCGATCAGCCTGTCCCTGGAAATCGCTAAACCGATTGACATGTGGGGTTTAGAAGGGTTTTGCCCCGCCAGGGATGGCGTAGTGTCTGTACGTACGGTTCGGAAGCGTAGCCCTCCCAGGGCGTAGCTACCCCCGCTGCTGGGGCTACTGCGCCATCTAACGCTCGGTGTCGCCCTATGCCGTCCCATGTCGCCCAGGGAGTCAGAGACAGAGAACCCTGGCGGGGGAAAGCGGCAACTGGCAGTAACTGGCGGTAACTGGAGTCACACCGACCCAAAACACCACCAGATGGCAAGGGCTTTGAAATGGGAGGGGCAATCGCAATTTCTAAGCGGCGATCGCCTGTTGCTGGGGCATGACTGCCGCAGCGCACCAGTAGACCAAGACCTGGTCATAAGTGCCCTTGGTGACAGGCTCAAACTCCCTCACGGTGCTGGCCACCCAACCCGGCATATCGTGGACTTCAGAGCCCACTTCAGGGAGCGCCTCAGGATGCTCAGGTAGGCCAAACAACACATCGTCGGGGGAGACACAAACATACATGAGCCGCTGCCCTGCGCTATCCCACGGGTCGCGCTCCGGGACTTGGCCATCCAGGGTCAGCACCGCCACGCTGAAACTGTTCTCAGAGCCATCGGCGGGGGAATAATCCTCAACCTGCGCCACTGTCCACTGCCGTCCTTCCCAGGAACGGACATCGCCTGCCGCAGGGGCAACACCACTCAGCTCGAAGTCGTAGTCTTCAATAGCCCACCCTTGGTAGGTATCAGGTTCACAGGAGTACTGAGCCTCCCGAGGCCAAGCAAACACAAGCTGGGTAACATTCATGGCTGACTCCTGAATCGACACAGGTAGCGATTGCGGGTCTTGGTACTGGCCTTGATGACGTCGATCAACTCAACCTCTGAACGACCCTGTTCAGTATAGTCTTCGGCCATTGCCTTGCACTTTCGCCTGGCCTGCTGCTGTCCATCGGCCAAGATCGGCTCATCCCAATCTTCAGGGACGCCCTCAGGATCCGACAAGTAGGTCATTGGCTAATACTCTCATTGAAACCTACCCCTGATTTAGGGCAACTTAGTTCCTTTGTATCATCTGGCTAGTTGCGCCGGGAGGCAACTAGTCGAGTTGCGCGCGCAGGCAACTATTCAACCCGCCCTGCTTTCAGCGATGGAACTGTAGCTGCTGCCTCTGGCGTTCCTATCTCTCAATTTGCTTGGCAAAGGACAGCAAATGATTTGTAACGACCTGAGGTTGATCAAAGTGGGGAACGTGCCCGGCTCCCTCAACCCAGACCAGCCGACTCTCTGCAATTGCCTGCTCAAACCGGATAGCATCTGCCGTTCCTAAGACATCATCCGCTTTCCCCCATAAAATTAGGGTGGGACGCGTGACTTGAGCGATCGCAGTACTTAAGTTCGCATAACCCCCACTATGGGTAAAGGATGCAATCGCATCCCTCCATCCTGGCATCTCCTGATGCAACAGCGAGCAGCGTAGGGCATCCATCAGGCTTGCATCTAATATCGGTAAGACTGAGGCAACCGCCAGAGCAGCATGTTTGCGAAAATACAACCAGTTTGTGCCTAGTTCGATTAACGGATTAGGAAGAAACTGCCCAGCGGGAAAGCTGCCAGAGAAGCCAACGCTGTCCATTAGAACGAGCGCTCTCACCCAGCTTGGATAATGCAAGGCAAAGTCAATCGCTACGGCTCCCCCCAAAGAGGCTCCCACTAAAATTACAGGTCGCCCGATCCAGGCTTCTACAATGCCCAGCAAATGCTGCCGGATTGTCTGAGGATTGACCGCTAGCGTAGCTGTGTACTCAGTAAATCCTGACCCCAACAAGTCAATCGCCCAAGTTTCGTGACGACGCACCAGCAAGGGAAGTAATCGCCGAAATTCCAGCAGGGAACTGTCAAATCCGTGCAGCAGCAGAATCGGAATCGTACCAAATACAGGAGTTGATGAATCAGGTGGATAATGGGTATAAGCGGTTGCGATCGCCCTTGTACTTTGCTTAGTGGGCACTAGAACAACACGACGCTGAATGCGTTTCAGCAGGGCGATGCTCTCTCTATCCTGAATTTCACAGGCAGAGGATGGTAAAAAATGAGCAAACATATGTCTTCACCCAAAACGGGTAACGGGTGCATCTCAGTTTTGCAATAAGTACAAATGCGTAGTCGCCAAATCTACGAGAATCAAGGGTTATGAAAATCGTCTCATCTCTAGACTTACAAGACTGGGATGCACCCACGGGTAACCCTATCAGTACCAGAGCCCAGCTTCTGCCTTCTGCTCTAGGCTGTGCTTAAAATTCCATAAAAAATGAGGGGGACAGCGCTCCCCTTTCAGGACTTTCCTATACTTTCTAATTTGGCTGCCTCGTAGCGATGCCCAAAGTTGCCCCCTCTATCTCTCGTAGCTGATCCATAACGGCGATCACTCGACCATGGTTGACGGCCTCGTCAGCATTAATCACCACAACAGAATCTCCAACCGCAGCGATCAGCTGACGGACACCTCCCTGCAGCTCTTCAAGGGCGATGGGAGTTTGGTTTAGAGAGATATCCCCCGATGCCGTGATCGTTACAGCTATGCGGGCACGTTCCTGAGCCTCAGCAGTGGCGGCTGTGGGCAGATTGACCGGCAGCGATTCGGAGCGGGTAAGAAACAGGCTAGAGATGATGAAAAATGTCAAAATGGCGAAGATGACGTCAATCATCGGGACGATGTTAAGTTCAAATTCTTCTTCCGGTTCTTCAGGGAGAAACATAGACTTCGTCCTTAAACTGCTTCAGGCGTTCGTACTGAGTCTCGTAGAGGATTTCTAGCTGACCGCCATATTCCTGAATCAGCGCCAGCTGACGCTTGTAGAGACCCTTGAAGAGATTGGCGAACAGCAGCGTGAAGATGGCAACGACTAGCCCTGCCGCTGTAGATATTAAAGCTTCACTAATGCCGCCTGTGACGGCTGCTGTATTAGCACCAATGTCGCCTAGCTGTAGCGCGCTGAAAGAAGCAATCAGGCCCAAAATAGTGCCTAATAGCCCTAGGAGGGGAGAAACAGCAATGATTGTCGCAAAAACAGTATTGAAACGGCGCAGATGGGGCAGCTCGGCCTGCATAGCGCTGGCCAAGGCCATGTGAAACTGTTTGGGGCTGGCTCCCTCAATTTCTAGAGCTTCCAGAAAAATTCGGGCAATGGGCAGATCGGCGTTTTGCTTGAGCTTGGAAAAAACGTGGGTTGGATTGGTTCGGTAGGTCTGAATGATGTCTCTCATGACCTGCCGCTGGCGGCGGTTCACTCGCAACCAGAACGTTAGGCGCTCTACAATCAGTGCGATCGCAAGAATCGAGAAGCCCAGCAGCGGCCACATAACGATGCCACCCGCGGCAAAGATTGTTCCCATGTCCCCTAATTGAAAATTACTTTCAAGTGAATTGAGCCTGATTCCTTAAGGGTTGTCAAGGCTTGCCCAGAAGCTGACTAGCAACTAAATCCGTTGCAAGATTATGTTGCAAACCATTCCCAGATGTCAAAAAAACTGCTGAGGGAGGCTTGACTCTAAGGAGGGCTTCTCTCAACTATAGTGAGTGGATTGTTGGCTGTTTAGCAACCGAGCGGCATGGGTCTTTCAGAATTTTGTGCTCAGCAGCACGATCGGGAGCAGGCATTCCGCCGGCGGGTGCTGCTTTGGGGGTTAGCCGGATCGGTGGGGGTACATGCGATCGCGCTGGCCCTGAGCCAGCTTGGCTTTTGGCAGCGCCCAGCAGAGGCTGAAATTACCGCAATTGAGCTGGTTGTGACGGAGTCCCCCCGGGCTGAGGTGGCTGAGGAGACAGTTGACATCGAACCCCTGCCCACGCCAGCCGAGCTCGGTTCTGAAACGGCTAATTCGGCTCCGGCTGCTGCAGTTGCGGCGGCTCCAGCAGCCGTTTTTGCGCCAGCGCCTGAGCCCCCTCCTGCATCGGCGGGCTCTTCTGAATCAGAGGCTGCCCCTGCCAAACCCACCGAAGCTGGGGATGAAGCTTCAGAACCTGAGACGTTAATCGAATCAGAAGTTGAGTCAGAGCTAGAGGAAACGCAGGAGGAAACTGCAGAAGAAAATACAGAAGAAACCCAGGATGCAGCCAACGAGGGTGATTCTCTAGAAGAGATGACAGCTGATGGGTCCCCAGACACTGTCCCAGATGTCGCTTCTCAGGCCGAGCGACTGCGCAGCTTTTTCCAAGGGCTGCGGGATGCCCAGCAGGCAGCCGGACCAGCCACCAGCGAAACTGAGCCTGCCTCAGGTATGACTACAGGCGCACCCACCAGACATAACCAAGGTGCGCCTGCAACGTCCGGTGGTGATGTGGCGACTGGCCCCAGTGCTGGCACTGCGGGCCGAGCAGGGGATGCTCCAGGCAATGGCGGCAGCGGTCAGGGTCGTGGGTCGCGCACAGTATCGTGTCTAGAGTGTGCTCGGCCAGAGTACCCTGAAAGTGCCCGTGCCAGTGGTGCTGAGGGGCAACCCGTCGTGCGAGTTGAAATCAACCCTGACGGCACTGTCCGGAGCGTAACGCTGACCCGCACCAGCGGCAATGCGGCCCTTGACGAAGCCGCGATGTCTGCCGCCCGTCGCTCCCGCTTTGAGCCTATCGAAGGGGGAGCTAGCACTTCAATTGCCTATCCCATGACGATTGAAGGGTCGCGCCGACATCGGGCAACTCAGCAGCAGCGGGATCGCCTATCGGTCGAGGTGCCCGATCCAGAACCTGCGGCTTTGACGCCCCCATCTCCAGAAACGCCTACAGGCAGAGCGGCCTCTACCCCAGCTGGAGCCAGCTCTGATCAGGAGGAAAATCGGGAGGAAGCGCCTGAAACGCCAGCCCCATCCGCTGAACCGACTCCGGCCGCTCCAGCGGCTCAAGAACCGGCTACACCTGCTGATCAAGGGCCAGCCCAACCCGCTGCTCCCGCTGCGGATCCGCCGCCCGTCGCTCAACCAGAACCTTCCCCTGCGCCGCTGCCCGCCCCTGAACTGAGGGTAGAACCCCCAGCAGCCCGTCCTGCCCCCGAACCGAGGCTGGAACCTCCTGCGGATCCCCCAGCACCTGCACCTGTGGAGCCCGATCCTGCCTCTGAGGACAGCTCATCATCAGTGCTTCGAAATGTGATCTGAGTGATAAATCTTTGGCTTTTCATAGCGTTTTTTCTATGGTGGCAAGCCAGTTTTTTTGAAGTTTGCCTGCACGAACGCTAATGTTTACAAGCCTTTCATCCCCCCCTTGGGCATAGGAAGCTAAAGGTAATAGTGATAATATCTCCTCATCTTTTTCAGCTAAGGAATTTTTAGATATTTTCTAAAATTTTAAACAAGTGTAAAAAGCAGCCAAGTCTATTAAGCTTCTCCTAGTTGACCCTGTCATGGCAATAGTTCCACGACAATGTGCTTCTGTTAGCACTAGCTTTGGTGACTGTTTGAGCTTGGCTGTGGCTCAGCTTTTGCTGTTTTTCCTTAGAAGAAACAAGATTTCGGAAAGCCGAGGTGCTGCATTCCTTTAAGCTGCGACTCAAGCAGTTGTCTACAGCAAACCTGACTGCTGCTCCTTTATCGGATTGAGTCGATTGAGCTGCATATAAATGCAGAAAAAGTGGTGTGTGAGGGGTTTTTATAATGCAACGTCTACCGTTTTTATGGGGCGTAGGAGCTGCGGTTTTAAGCGCGGCTGTTGTTCTACCTGCCCATGCACAAACTGCTGAAATTACTGGCATTAAGATTATCCCGCTTGAAACGGGTCTGAGGTTGGATTTAACAACAGCAGGGGGTGCGCCGCAGTCGAGGATTTTTCAGACAACCTTTGGCAATACGCAAATTGTTGACATTACGAATGCTCAACTCACAGAGGGGGCAGAGCTGCGCCAGGAAAACCCGGTGAACGGGATTGATTTGGTAACTGTAGAAGCTCTCGATATCAACAGTGTGCGGGTTCGAGTCGTGGGCGCTGCGGCAGCGCCAGAGGTGTCTGTAGATATCGATCGCACAGGCTTTGTGGTAGGGGTTGCGGGCGCGATGGTCGGAGACCGGCCCTCAGGGGCCATCGCAACTACCCCCGAAGCCCCCACCCAGCCCCTCGAACCTGACCCTACAGCCCCTGCAGCTGAGGTGCCTTTCCCTGAGGATGAGTCTTTTCCTGAGGGGGAGGGCCTGCTGATCATCACTACGGCAGCGCGGCGACCGACTTTGGAGATAGAGACGCCTGCCACGGTTGAAGTAGTGACCCAGGAGGAACTAGAACGAAGACGCCCGCTGATCCGCACCGTCCCCGATGCCCTGCAGACGCTGCCGGGAGTTGTTGTAAACCGGCTGGGTCTGCTGAGCGGATCGATCAATATTCGTGGTATTACGGGAGAGCGCATCGGACTGCTAGTGGACGGTGAGCGGCGGCCTAACCTGGAATTTGGCCCTGACTTTGGGGCCATTGACCCCTTTCGGGTGGAGCGCATTGAGGTGCTGCAAGGCCCAGCTTCGTCGATCTATGGAGCTGATGCTTTCGGTGGGGTAGTGAATGTCATTACGCGATCGCCCGATCCTGACCAGCCCTTCACCGTGAGGAGCCAGAGCTACGGCGGCAGCTTCTCTGAGTTCAACAGCAACCTGGAGCTATCTGGCCCCAACTACGTAGTCGGTGCGACCTACCGCACCGCCGGAGATGCGCGAGACGCCAGCGGCAACATCATTCCACCCAACGGCACTGAGTACACGGTGTTTGACCTCTATGGGGCGGGGCGCTACGACATTGATGACCAGTCGCGGCTGATCCTGCGACTCGACCGCTACCGACAGGATGATGCCGATCTCAACGGCTTTCCGTCGCCGCCGTTTTTAGAAGCTCGCAACGCCTTTCGAGAGACTAGCCGCATCTCCCTGGCCTACTTAAATGACGAGGCTCTGCAAGATACCGAGGTAGAAGTGCGGGCCTATTACCAGCGCAGTCGCCGCCAGTTTGACAACGTGATCGGATTTACCATTCCCTTTCCCTTCCCCACCCAGGTGACGGTGCCTGGCTCAGACCTGACCGATACAGAGAGCGCTGGCCTGACTGCGGTTGCTACCTCTACGCTGGGAGATGCCACCTTTACCTATGGCTACGACTTTAGCCGAGACAATTCTGAGTTTGAAAACCTGATTACAGGTGTTACCTCCCCCAGTGCTACACGCCTGTTTCACGGTCTGTTCCTGCAGTCTGCCTACGACGTTACCGACGACTGGATTATTACTGGTGGAGCCCGGCTGGATTTCTTTAATTCACAGAGCGCTGACCGAGGTAGAGACGACAACGCCGTGACCTTTAATGTCGGTACGGTGTATGAAATTGCCGACGGACTGGCGGCGCGGGCCAACTTTGCCCAGGGGTTCCGGCCGCCCAGCCTGCTGTTTTTGTTTGGCAGCTCGCCCCAGGGCTCGTTCTTTGCGCCACGCGCGGGCAGGTGCAGTCAAACCCCAACCTGCTTTCGGAGCGAGCTAACAACATCGACATTGGCTTAGACTACAGAACCGAGAATTTCTTGGCGGGGGTTGTCTACTTTCGCAACGACATTAGCAACTTTCAAGGATTCGAGACCTTTACCCCTGTAGGCCCCCCCATTCCTGGCCCGCCCCCGCCTGCGATTCGAGTGGCCAATAAGAATGTGTTGATCCAGGGGGTGCAGTTTAGAACCGCCTATGAGTTTCTCCCTGGGCTGACGCTAGAGGGCAACCTCACCTTTGTCGATAGCCGGGAGGATACGGGGCTGCCCCTAAACCAGCTGGAAGTCTTTCCCACGACGGCCCTGGTGCGGCTGACCTACGCCAACGATCGCTTTCTGGGGCTGTTACAGTCGCGCATCTACGGTGACCAGGGGGATGTGATTTTGGAAAACAATCAGATAGGGCCAGGTAGCCAAGGGGCAACGGTGTTTGATCTGTCCCTGGGCTATCAGGTGACGCCTGCGGTACAGTTCACCTTTACGGTCGAAAACCTGTTTAATACCCAGTATGTGTTTCCCACCGTTAACTTTGCGGCACCGGGAACACGGCTACTGTTTGGGATCAATGCTCAGATCTAAGGGAAGGACGTAGTCCATGACGACATCAAACCGAAGACGCTGGCAGCTGAGGGACTACGTATTTGCGGCCTTTATGACCATCGGCATTGCGGTGGCCTCGGTGATCACGGTGCCGCTAACACTGTCGATTCCGCTGCCGGGGATTCGCACGGTGGTGTGGGCTCCCTTTGCGGGGATCTTTCTCACCCTGGGTATGGCCCGTTTGCAGCGCTCTGGCAGCGTGGCTTTGATGATTGGGGTGCTGGCGCTGATCTTGAGCCGCATTTCCTGGATCATCACGGCGTTTTTGGGTATTGCGCTGCTGGTAACAGAGCTAGTGATGCTGACGCGGGGCGGTTTCTATGGCCGCACCAATCGGCTGCTGGGGAATGTGCTGTTTTTCAGCAGCGCGACTGTAGCAGGGACGCTGGTGGGGGCCTATGCAGCGGGCGAGGTGTTTGCCGAGTGGTTTAGCCAGCTCTGGTTGCTGGCGCTGATGACATTGGTATCGGGGGCAGCGGGTGCGGTCGGCTGGTGGCTGGGGGAACGGGTGGTGCAGCAGCTGCAGCGGGCAGGCAAGCTGGATGCTAGTTAGGGCGCAAGGCTCCGCCCGCTCGAGCTGGCTCTGGCGAGTCAATCCGTTGTTGAAGATTGGGCTGAGTATCGTGGCGGTGAGCGTGGCTTTCGCCGTACAGGATCTGGCGGCGGCAGGGCTGCTGGTGGGGGTGCTGCTAGCGCTGCTGCTGACGGTGAGGCTGCCCTGGCGGCTGTGGCTGGGGGGCACGATCGCACTGCTCCTCTTTACTGCCCTCACCTGGCTCCTGCGCGATGGACCAGCAGCGATTTTGAATTCTTTGCGCCTGCTGGCCATCTTGCTGCCCGGCCCAGTTTTCTCAATGACGACCGCCCCTGCTGACCTAACCCGCGCCTTACAGGCGGCCAGGCTGCCCTCATTTCTGGTGCTGAGCCTGATGCTGGTGTGGCGGTTTCTGCCAGTGGTGCAGCAGGAGGCCCAGCGCATTCTAGAGGCCAACCAGCTGCGGGGGGTAGATCTGAGCCGTCAGCCCGTTCAGTGGTTTCCGGGGTTGTTTGTGCCGCTGATTTTTCGGGTCGTCAGCTATGCGGATGAGGTGACGGTGGGACTCGAAACCCGCAGCTACGACCCCCATGCTCACCGCAGTCTGGGTCAGCCCCTGCGCTGGCGCTGGTTGGATACGGGGGTTGCGATCGCATCGATGGTGCTATTTGGGGCAGTAGGGTACCTACAATGGAGCCACTAATTTGCATCCAAGATCTGAGCTTTACCTACATCAACCGCTCAGAGCCGGTACTCTCAGCCGCGAACCTGGAGTTGAACCCTGGTGAAATTGTGCTGGTGGCAGGCTCTACTGGCAGCGGCAAAAGCACCCTGTTCAACTGCATTGCGGGCATTGCTCCGGCCCACATCAACGGCACCCTCACCGGCCAAATTCGCTTCCGTGGCCAGGACATGCAACTCTGGTCGGTGTGCCAGCGATCGCACCACATCGGCACCCTGCTGCAAAACGTCGAAACCCAAATTTTTACCGACACCGTTTACGACGAGGTTGTCTTCGGCCTGGAAAACCTCAACACCCCGGCCCAGCGAATTCCCCCCCTGAGTGAGGCCATTCTGCAGGAGTTTGACCTGCAGCCCCAGAAAAGCTGGCCAATCTGCCGCCTCTCCGCCGGACAAAAGCAGCGCCTCGTCATTGCCTGCATACTGGCGATGGATCAACCCGTTTTGATGCTAGACGAACCCTTCGCCTACCTCGACCGCGCCACCTCCAAACGACTGCTCGCTCTCCTAAAGCAGAGGGCTACCCAAGGCCAGGCCATTTTGATTGTGGAACATAGGCTAGACCTGGTAAGGGAAATCTGCGATCGCACCTTCCACATCACCCAAAAACAACTCCACCCAGGCCCACCCCCCCACTCTCCACTCCCCCATCCACCTATCCA
>JAAUUR010000128.1 GCA_012031045.1 Leptolyngbyaceae cyanobacterium SM2_5_2 | reverse complement strand
TTTCATTATTTCACCAGCCGACAAAGGCGGAATGCTCTACACGCCGCCAACAGCGCTCTCAGAGCTGTGTCAGCCTTTCTCACCGCTAGAGCTAAACTATCGGTTTTTGCTGGGCGATCGCCGCATTACCACCCTCAGCGTGGGACCAGCGAATCCGACAGAGCTAGACAAGCCGCTGGCAGTTAGCAATCAAGACGACCCGCTAACCCCATTGGAAAGGGAGGTTTTGGAACGGCTGCAAGCTCATCAGGTTGAGGCTTTGGGGAGCGATCGCTGTAGTCAGTGCTATGCCTGCCTGCCCTGCCCTGAAGCGATCACATTCCCGAAGTGCTGCGACTCAGGAACCTGACCCTGGCCTACGATATGCAAGGGTTTGGAGAATATCGTTACCGCATGTTTGAAAACGCCGGGCACTGGTTTCCCGGCCGCAAAGCTAGTCGCTGTACAGAGTGTGGCGACTGCCTGCCCCGCTGTCCAGAAAATCTGCCGATTCCTGCCCTGCTGCGGGATGCCCACGAGCGCCTCAACGGGCCTAGCCGCCGTCGGCTCTGGGAGGACTAATGGGGATAAACCGCTAACCCTGCGTTCCCTTGTTTCTGATAACAGAGCGATATACTAGATCAGGTCAGGTTTCAGCTTTCAACCAAAGCCTGCATCCTCAGACAGTCTATATTCCTGGCCCTTGGCCTACCTATTTAACCTCTACCAGCCGCCCGTGGAAGAACAAAAGCAACCGTCGGAAGTTATTACTCTACTCTCTAGCCGTGAGCTAGAAAAAATGCGCCAGGCCTGTCAGATGGCCGCTCAACTGCTCGACTACCTCACCCCCTACGTCAAGCCTGGGGTGAGTACGCTAGAGCTAAATGACCTGGCCGAGTCATGGACTCGCAAGCGGGGAGCCGTTAGTGCACCGCTGGGCTATGCGGGCACGGTCATGCCCTTCCCGAAATCCATCTGCACCAGCGTTAACGAAGTCATCTGCCACGGCATTCCCAATGCCGATGAAATCCTGCGGGATGGCGACATTATCAACATCGACGTGACGCCCATCGTGGATGGCCTACCACGGCGATACCTCCCGCACGTTTTTGGTAGGTACCCCTTCTCCCTTAGCCCAGCGGCTGGTGCAGGTAACGGAGGAATCGATGTGGCGCGGTATACGTGAGGTTAAGCCCGGTGCCCGCATTGGCGACATTGGTGCCGCCATTCAGGCCTACGCCGAAGCCGAAGGGTTTTCCGTGGTGCGCGATTTTGTGGGGCATGGAGTGCACCGCATTTTTCATACGGCTCCCCAAATTCCTCACTATGGGGTTCGGGGTAAGGGCAAAAAGCTGCGCCCTGGCATGGTGTTTACCATTGAGCCCATGATCAACATTGGTTCCCACGAGGCCGAGATACTGGCCGATGGCTGGACGGCGCTGACCGTAGACCGGCAGCTTTCTGCCCAGTTTGAGCATACTGTTGCGGTGACTAAAACCGGCGTGGAGGTATTGACGCTTTCTCCGGCCAAGGTGCTGGCCTAGGGTTGCCGCTGGAGGAAATCGGTCGGTGGCTGGCCTTAGCCTAGCTCCAGGCGATCGCCGCTGTAGAGTAGCGACATCATCAGGGTCATATACTCCCGTAGATGGCGGGTGAGCAGAAAGTTTTCCCGCACGAACTCTCCGGCTTTTTGGCCAAACTCCTCAATCCTGCCGGGTAGCAGATGAGCCTATCGTTTACCCTAGCCCTGGCCAATCTGGTAAGGGCTGGGTGGATTGAACAATGTGCATCCCCGCCGCTGCAAATTCCTGGAAGATATCATTGGCCTGCTCAGTAAAATCCACCACCCCAGGAACGACCACCGGCGAGGTGCAGTCTTCCAGGAGATAGATCTTCTGAGCCAGGCTCGGATCTTGAGTTTGGATGGCGGCCAGCAGGTCAGCTACAGTCCAGGCGACGCAGTGGCTTTTAGCCTGACCAGCGATAATAACCGCGTCAAAGTCGAGTAGAAACTGAATGAGCGCCGTGTTAGGTTGGGCAATGGCGCGGCCCGTGTTGTCTTGGGTGACTTCGGGGCTGAGGACGGAATAGTTTTCGGTCAGCGGATGGCTACCCTTGAGTTCAAAGCGGGTTTGGCTATGGCGAGCCAGGGCGTGAAAGAAACAGGCTTCTTCGATGGCAGGCACCAGGGCATGGCCAATGCCGCCCAGCATCGAGTGGTAGGGCCAGATAGTCAGGGGATATTTGCCCCGGTCATCCAGGGTTTTGGTGTAGTGGAGGGCGTACTCCTGCAACTGATGGTAAGAGTAGTCGTCCAGGCTAGGGGAGATCGCCGGGTTAACCAGCCATTTCCCCTGCACCACATCGTTGTAGTGAATTAGCGTCATGGGTAGCGGATTTGCACCCGCCGGGTCAATCCAGAACTCAGCATGGAACACCTGCATCGCAGTATGGGTGTCCAGGGTCGAAACAATGGTGGTAATTTGGCCCAGGTTTCCATAAATAAACTGGCATAGACGAATATTATCTTCCACGGCTCCCCGGCCCGATCTACCCGCCACAAACAGCTCAAAATCGGGAATGCAGAAGGTATTTTGGACATCAATTAACACCAGGCAGAGGCGGCGGTTATCCTCAGCAGCGGCGGTAATGCTATACTGAGCGGCCCAGTCTTTGGCCTGGCTGGCCAAAGACTGGTAAGGCACACGCCAGATAGCGCCGACGCGATCGGCCTCAAAAAAGGAAGGGATCGGCAGGGGAGATAGAGGGGTCATGGCGGCTGCAGCCCAGACTTTATATGTAAGCCAGTATAAACACTACGTTTAGTTGCAGGACGGATTCTGCTTGCCTCAGGCCGTGATAGGTTGTAAGTATAAATACTGCTTGAGGAACCACCCACACCTCGGTAAGGCGACAATCGAGTGCCTGAGTTCCAGGCGGCAAGGGTGATTTCCTGCGAAGGAGTGCCTCTATGAACGCTAAGCTCATTGTGTTTTCAAGTCTGGTTACAGGGTTGCTTGGTGCCATTGTGGGGCTGAGCATGGCTGAAATCAGCGCTAATCAATACGTCAGCCGCTACTACCAAAATCTGCACCTCAAGTTCGCTCTAGTGGGTGCAGGGTTTGGAGCCGCCGCTGGAGCGGCTCAGGAAGCCGTTCGAGAACTCAAAGCGCCGCAGCCCCAAGATCTGCCGGGTTCTAGTTTTTTCAATAAATCATCACCATGAAAATTGAACGCCCCAACGCGCCAGCGCTAACCAAGGCTGATCTCCAGCATTTAGAAACCCTCAAAGCCCTGGTAGAAGGCGCGATCGCCGATGGCGTTTTAACCGCCGCTGAGGCCGCCTACATCAAAGCTGTACTCTTGAAGGACGAAGTCCCTCCCCAGGAGCTGGATCTGATTCAGACTATGATTTGGGCCAAAATTCAGTCCGGTGAACTCCTCCTGGAGTGGAGCTAAGGCAACATCTGAAAAACTATTTCCCCAGCGGTGGGCAATACCCACCTGACGATCTCGGCTGTTTTCCCAATGGTGGGCAATACCCACCCGACGATCTAAAATTCAGAATCCAGAATTACTCCTGACTCCCAACCCCTGACTCTAACTCCAAACTCCTAACTCCTAATCCTCCTGAAAATCCCCTGGAAGAAGTCAATAGTGTCCTTGAGGGCAGCAATAAACCGATCAATTTCGGCCCTGGTGTTGTAGAAATAGAGGCTAGCGCGGGCGGTAGAATCCACTCCCAGTAGCCGATGGAGGGGCTGGGTGCAGTGGTGCCCGGAGCGAATGGCAATACCAGACTGATCCATCAGAGTAGAGAGATCCTGGGCGTGTACTCCCTCAACCGTGAAGGTGGCTAGGGCGGCTCGGCCACTGCCATCAACCTTAGGCAAAGGCCCGTACAGAGTTACCTCTGGCATGCTCCGCAGTTGCTGGTAGAGGTAAGCCGTCAGCTCATGCTCGTACGCCGCAATTCTATCCATGCCTAAGGAAGACAGGTAATCTACCGCAGCACCGAGGGCAATGACTTCAGCAATGGCAGGGGTACCAGCTTCAAATTTGTGGGGCAGTTCAGCGTAGGTGGAATGATCGAAAAACACATCGGCAATCATTTCACCGCCGCCGAGGAATGGTGGCATCGACTCTAGCAGCGGTAGCTTGCCGTACAAAAAGCCGCTGCCAGTAGGGCCACACATTTTGTGCCCAGAGGCCACAAACCAGTCGCAGTCCATAGCGGGCAGGTTCAGCGCAAGGTGGGGAGCGCTCTGGCAGCCGTCAATCAGCACTCTAGCGCCGTAGCGATGGGCTAGGTCAATAATCTCTTCTACAGGATTGATGCAGCCCAGCGCGTTGGAAACATGGTTAACGGCCACCAGGCGAGTTTTATGGCTCAGCAGCCCTCGGTACTGCTCCAGATCAAAGGCTTGCTCCGCCGATAGACCTACGAATTTAAGCACGGCTCCCGTGCGCTGAGCCACAAACTGCCAGGGCACTAGATTGCTGTGGTGCTCCATCACGGAGAGAATAATTTCATCTCCAGGTTGGAGGGTACTCATTCCCCAGCTGTAAGCCACCAGGTTAATGGCTTCGCTAGCATTGCGGGTAAACACAATTTCATTGCGGCTGGCAGCGTTGACAAAGGCCGCCACCTTATCCCTGGCACCCTCGTAGGCATCGGTCGCCCTAGCGCTGAGGCTATGGATGCCCCGGTGGACATTGGCATTATCTTGCTGGTAGTAGTGCTGCAACGCCTCCAGCACCGCTCTGGGCTTTTGGGAGGTGGCTGCATTATCAAAGTACACCAGGGGATAACCATTGACTTCCTGATGCAGAATCGGGAAGTCAGCACGAACCTGGGCAGCGAGGGTGAGTTCTTGGGCAACGGTCATGGGGGAGCGCGGTGGTGAGTGGAAGGGTGGATGGAAAAATAAGTGGGGATTAGCAGCGTTGGGAAATCGCCTCGGACAAGCGCAATCTAAGTGACCCTATGGGGATCCTATCTAAAATTTCCATGGCAAAGGCATAGATCAATAATCGCTGGGCCTGGCTGGCACTAATGCCGCGACTCTGGAGATAGAAAATCTCATCGGCCTGAAGCTGGCTGACCTGTGGCCCCATGGGCGCATTTGACATTGTCGGCCACGATTTCAAGCTGGGGTTTAGTGTCTACCCTGGCCTGGTTTGAGAGTAGCAGGTTGCGGTTCAGCTGGCTGGCATTCGTAAGCTGGGCCTGCTGAGCCACCACAATGCGCCCATTGAATACGCTATGAGCTTTGTCATCAACGATGGCTTTGTGTACCTGCTCAACAGTTCCGTGGGGATGGTTGAGAGCCACCAGGCTATGGGTATCGCTATGCTGGGTTGAGGCGATCGCCCCTAGCCCATAGAGCCGAGTCGTGGTCTGTTCGCCGGTTTGGTAAATCTCCCAATGATGGCGACAAAGCCTAGCGCCCAAGCTCACCGCAGTCCCCGTATACTGGCTATCACGGCCCTGGGTAACCACAGTGTTACCGATGTGAAAGGTGCCCTCACCCTCGCTCTGAACCCGGCTATGGGTAACTTGGGCCGTTTCCTGCAGCCAGAGTTCGGTAACGGCGTTCGTAAAATGCGCATCAGCGCCATTGCCCCAGTACTCTTCTACCAGCGTCAGAGCGCTGCCCGCCTCGGCCACCACCAAACAGCGCGGGTGAATCAGCCGCGGGGTAGCTTGCGGTTGGGTAACGTAAAGGAGCTGGATAGGCGTATCCACCACTTGATGGCGGGGTAGCCAAAGCACTATCGCATCCTGGAAGCCCACGGTATTAAGGGCCGTAAAGACTTCGTGGCTGCCACTGGCCTGGGCCAGGTAGGACTCAATTTCAGCGCGCCGGGTCGGATGGGTTAACAGACTACGCAGGCTACCGGCGATAGCACCCTCCGGTAAGGCCTCCAAATTAGATAGTTCAGCACTGAAGCATCCGTTCAGCACTACAACTTGGGCACCCATGGTTTCGGGTAAGCGCAGAGCCGCGATGTCGGCCTCGGTAACAGAGGCCTCAGCCCCCGCCGTAAAGGTCATATTCAGCAGGGCCGACAGGTCAGTAAAGCGCCAATCTTCCTGCCGGGTGGACGGAAAGGTTTGCTCCTTGAGCAGCGCCTCGGCCCTAGCCCGCAATTCTGATAGCGCCAGTTCTGGCGGCACAGCAGCCTTAACGGTTTGCACCAAACTCATCAGGTAAGCATCCCGCTGATTGACAGAAATGGCTGTCGCGGAAGCATTTACGTCCAGTTTGGATACCGAGTCAGACACTGAGTTAGCCACTATACTGCTACCTCCGCTCGGTGCTCGGCCAGTACCCACTCGTAGCCGCGAGATTCCAGCTCCTGGGCTATGGTTTTATCGCCAGTGGTGATAATCCGCCCCTCGGCCATAACGTGAACATAGTCGGGCACGATGTAGTTCAGCAGCCGTTGGTAGTGGGTAATCAGCACTACGGCGTTGTCGGGATTAGTCAGTTGGTTAACGCCGCTGGCTACGGTTTTAAGAGCATCGATATCCAAGCCAGAGTCGGTTTCATCAAGGATGGCTAGGGTTGGCTCTAGCAGAGCCATTTGTAGGATTTCGTTGCGCTTTTTCTCGCCGCCAGAAAAGCCTTCGTTGACGCTGCGATCTAAAAAAGCCGCATCCATTTTCACAACGTCCAGCTTTTCCTCTAGCAGGTCGTCAAAGTCGAATACGTCGATTTCTTCCTCGCCCCGCGCCTTACGGTGGGCATTGTAGGCTACCCGCAAAAAGTCGCGGTTGCTAACGCCGGGGATTTCTAGAGGGTACTGAAAGGCCAGAAAAATCCCTGCATTAGCTCGCTCGTGGGGCTCTAGCTCCAGGATATTCTCGCCCTTGAAAAGAATTTCTCCGGCGGTTACCGCATAGTCGGGGTGGCCCGCTAAAACTTTGGAGAAGGTACTCTTGCCAGACCCATTCAGACCCATAATGGCGTGGATTTCTCCGGCCTTTACCTCCAGGTTTAGCCCCTTAAGGATTTCGGTGCCGTCTACAGTGGCATGGAGATCATGCACCGAGAGGATGAGTTCGCTTGCGTCGTTGATCATGGTTATTATCTGTAGGGTGGGCACCGCCCACCGGGCTCCTGCGGGTTGGAAATTTTAGATTTTGGATTTTGAACGTACGGTAGGTTTGCTGTTATCGAAACCATTCAAGCAGGGGTGAAATAATTGGCTCTCCTAATCGGTTTTTAGTGGGCAGTGCCCACCCTACTCTCTACCTGTTACCAAAAATATTTAGGCAGGCGTAGGAGTAGCGACTCTCCCAAGCGGTTTTGGGTGGGCAGTGCCCCACCCTACCGTTTATCTCGATTAACCCACCGTATTTTCTAGCTTCAGAGCCAGAAGCTTATCGGCTTCGGCGGCAAACTCCATCGGCAGTTTGTTGAACACATCTCGGCAAAAGCCGCTGATAATCATCGACACCGCATCTTCGGGGGAAATGCCGCGCTGGGCAAAGTAGAAGAGTTGGTCTTCCCCAATTTTGGAGGTCGAAGCTTCGTGCTCAACTTGGGCGGTGGTGTTTTGCACCTGAATGTAGGGAAAAGTATTGGCACCAGAGGTATCGCCAATTAGCATCGAGTCGCACTGGGAGTAGTTGCGGGCTCCTTCGGCTTTGGGGCCAATTTTCACCAGGCCACGGTAGCTATTTTTAGACTTAGCAGCCGAAATGCCCTTAGAAATGATGGTGCTCTTCGTGTTCTTGCCTACGTGCACCATCTTGGTGCCGGTATCCGCCTGTTGCAGGTTATTGGTCAGCGCTACGGAGTAGAACTCACCCACCGAGTTATCACCCACCAGCACGCAGCTGGGGTACTTCCAGGTGATAGCTGAGCCGGTTTCTACCTGCGTCCAGGAGATTTTAGAATTTTTCCCCGCACAGAGACCGCGCTTGGTGACAAAGTTGTAGATGCCGCCCTTGCCATTTTCGTCGCCAGCGAACCAGTTCTGTACCGTCGAGTAGTTGATGGTGGCCTCATCCATCGCCACTAGTTCCACAATTGCGGCATGGAGTTGGTTGCTGTCGTACATGGGAGCGGTGCAGCCCTCCAGGTAAGTAACGGAACTACGGGCTTCCGCCACAATCAGCGTTCGCTCAAACTGGCCCGAATCGCCATTGTTGATGCGGAAATAGGTGGACAGATCCATCGGGCACTGGGTGTCTTTGGGAATATAGACAAAGGAGCCATCACTGAACACCGCCGAGTTCAGCGCGGCGAAGTAATTGTCGCCAATGGGAACTACGCTGCCCAGGTACTTCTCGACCAGTTCAGGATACTCCTGTACGGCCTCGGAAATGGAGCAGAAGATCACACCTACTTCCGCCAGCTTCCCCTTAAAGGTAGTGGCGACGGAAACGCTATCAAAGATGGCATCTACCGCCACGTTGGCCAGCCGCTTTTGCTCTGAAAGGGGAATGCCCAGCTTCTCAAAGGTCTCCAGCAGGGTAGGATCAACCTCGTCTAGGCTCCCTTTCTTAGTCGTGGTTTTAGGTGCCGAGTAATAAACGATGTTCTGATAGTCAATGGGTGGATAGCTGACATTAGGCCAAGACGGCTCTTTCATCGTCAGCCACTTTCGGTAGGCCCGCAGCCGAAACTCCAGCATGAACTCGGGCTCATTCTTTTTGGCTGAAATCAGACGCACAACATCTTCACTAAGGCCGCGAGGAATAACATCGGCCTCAATGTCGGTGGTAAACCCATACTTATAGGGTTGACTAACGAGAGACTGAACAGAAGCACTCATAGACTCAACTCTCTGAACTAGCAGCTTGGCAAAAGGTGGTCATTCCCTTACAGAAACGACCTACTGATACTTATCGGTCTCGGCCCGAATGGTTTCAAAGGAGATATCTTGCTGATCCCCAGCAAAGGGGTTATCTGAGGTAAGAAAGAGCATACAGTGACACTCTTTGCGCTCTTGCATGGGCACACAGGGGCAGTTCCAGTAGATGGTTTTAACCTCTGCCTCTTTGTCTTCATAGTGGCGGCAGGGGCACAGGGGCGAGCCATACTCATCCTTGTGCTTGGCCAAGCCCTCGATTACAACGGCGGTTACGCCTAGATCCGCGCAGAAGTAGGTGCCGGTACGCTTAGCGTAGCTTTGGGCAAAGTTACGCATTAACTCTAGGTTTTTATTGGTGGCTTGGGTGGTCTTATTTTCAGTCATCACAAGCAAAGGTGTGGCTACACAGCCCGCTAATTTTATACAATTAAAGCAACATTTAAGTTGTCTAACTGATCTTAGACTAGTTTAGCAACATAATTGTTGTCAAAGTATTGATTAATTTCTGCGGGCCAAAGCCATGACGTTTGTGCAGCAACCCTCAACGAAGGATGACATTCTGGTGTACCTGCTTAAGCAGGGAGAGGCGACCGCTCAGGCCATGGCCGAGCACTTTGAGGTCAGCGCCCAGGCCATTCGTCGCCACCTGAAGGATTTAGAGGCTGATGCCTTAATTGAGCACCGGGCCGTCCACGAGGGGATGGGGCGGCCTAATCATTTGTATCAGCTGAGCCCTAAAGGTCGTGATTGTTTCCCCGCCCAGTACGATGAGTTCGCCATTTCCCTGCTGGATACCCTGGCCGAAACTGTGGGTAAAGAACAGGTGGGTACCATCCTCCGCAAACAGTGGGAGCGCAAAGCACTGGAATACCTTACCCAGGTTGGCTCAGGTACGGTGGCTGAGCGCGTAGCTCAGTTGGTTAAGCTGCGTCAGGCGGAGGGCTACATGGCCGAGTGGCACCAGGCTGAACCCGAAGCAGAAGACCACCTACCCCGCTACATCATTACTGAGTACAATTGTGCCATTTCCCAGATTGCCCAGTCGTTTCCGACGGTGTGTGGCCATGAGCTGGAAATGTTTGAGGTGGCTTTGCCAGACTGCCAGGTCACCCGCACCCATTGGCTGGTCAACGGTGAGCACCGCTGCGGCTATTTGATCGAAGAAGCCAAGCCTCAACCTTAAGAGAGTGATGATTCCAGTTTTTGAGTTTTGACGTACAAAATTCGCTGGATATAGCTCGTTAAGCGGTATGAAGCTTAGTTTTATTAGGCGGACTTAGGATTACCTGATCTGGTGTGATGGCGTAATGGTGGGTGTTTCTCACCCTAGTGGAGCAAGCTAATGTTCGATCAATCCGCACAGTTTTTAACCGAGGCAGAATCGGCGGAGGTAGATAAGGCACTACTGTCTTCCCCCGAAAAATTCCTGGCCCGATTAACTATTTCCACCACCAAGCTGCTCCAGGTAATAGCTACGGATCTGGACACTCCCATCGATGCGCTCACCTCAGCCCAGATTATTCAATGGTTTGAGAACGATGCCAAGCTGAAGCGCGAACAGGGTGTGAATGCGGCGGTGTTGAAGTGGCAATCGGAGGATTTGAGCCAGTAAAGGGCGATAATCTAGAGAATCAATGGCTCAACTTTAGCCTGCACGCCCTCAACAACGCTAGCTGGGGCAGATTCAACAAATTGGGCCTTACGGGCTTTCCAAGCCAGACATTTGATTTGATCCGCCAAATTTACCCCTTGAATGGGTAAATTAAGGGGCAACGGCACTTCAAAGGGATATCCTTTGATCGTATCTGTTTAAGCCCCAAAGGGAAAATCCGCCGCTACCCGCCACCGTTGTCCGTCGTGGCGCAATAGCGTCAGGGTTTGAGCTACAAAGCTGGCTGCAAAGGGGCGATTCTTAAATTCAGCCCAGGCTCGATGAAACGCCGCAGGTTTGAGGTCGCGGAACCCCACGGTCATATGGGGCGTAAAGGAGTGGTGCTGGGCATTAGCCTGAGTAAGGCCAAAGGTGGCTTCAAATTCGGTTTGCAGCGCAGCCTGGCACGCGAAGAGTGAGGGCTCTGGTTGCACATCAATGTAAATGACGCGGGGTGGAAAGGCACTATAGCCCGCTAACTGAATGGGAATGGGGGCTTGCTCCAGGGCAAAGGCGGCTAAGCTCTGGTTGAGGGCCGCGAGTGATTCTACAGGCCAAAGGAATGGTGGTTGCAGAGTAATGTGCGGCGGCGATTTAAGGGCCGCTTTACTTTGGAATCGCTGCCAGAGGTCTTCTTTTATGGCTGTAACTCGATTTTGAAGATCTAAAGGCGGCAGCAGAGCCACAAACCACCTGGCCTGGTCAATGGGGGAATTAGCCATAGGTGAGAGCCTCCGCGTACCTCTACTATTGTGGCAAAATCCAAATGCTTTCCCATCTCCTGGTACATGCTCTCTACAGTCGATCGCCCTCACTTTCTGTAAACTGGAAAATGACTGTCAAAACACCACAGACTTAAGGAAGCAGCACATCATGGGGTTATTTGATCGCGTTAGCCGGGTGGTTCGCTCTAACCTGAATGCCGCGGTGAGTTCGGCGGAAGATCCCGAAAAAATCCTGGAGCAGGCCATTATTGACATGCAGGAAGACCTGGTGCAGATGCGTCAGGCCGTAGCCGGCGCGATCGCTAGCCAGAAGCGGGTACAGCAACAGTACGACCGCGCCCAGGGTGAAGCCAACACCTGGCAACAGCGGGCCCAGCTCGCCCTGCAAAAGGGAGACGAAGAGCTGGCTCGGCAAGCTCTACTGCGCAAGAAAACCCAGGCCGAAACAGCGGTAGCTCTCAAGACCCAGCTCGATTCTCAAAGTGCCACGGTCGATCAGCTCAAGCGTAATTTGATTGGGCTGGAGAGCAAGCTGTCGGAAGCCAAGACCAAGAAAGATATGCTCAAGGCACGGGCCAGTGCCGCCAAGGCCAACGAGCAACTGCAAAACACCACCAGCAGCCTTAATACCAGCAGCGCCATGGCCGCCTTTGAGCGCATGGAAGAAAAGGTGCTGCAAATGGAGGCTAAGTCTCAAGCCGCCGCAGAGTTGGCTGGAGCCGACTTAGAAAGTCAGTTTGCTTCCTTGGAAGCAGGC
>JAAUUR010000127.1 GCA_012031045.1 Leptolyngbyaceae cyanobacterium SM2_5_2 | reverse complement strand
GCTCGCACCATTGCCGGGTTCGGCGCTGGTTAAATCTGCCATTTTGGCCACGACCCAACTGGGGCCGCATCGCCGCGGCCGCCGGGCGAGCGGGCATCCCCTTCGACCAGGATGACCTGCGGGTGCAACTGGGGGACATTGTGCTGATGGAGCACGGCCAGCCCCTGGTGTTTGACCGCCCCGCCGCCAGCGCGTACCTCAAACAAGCCTGCAATGGAGAGTATCTAAAAACCGACACCGTGGCGATTCAGGTCAGCCTGGGCAGTGGCCCAGGGGTGGGGCAAGCCTGGGGCTGCGACCTCAGCTACGACTACGTGAAAATTAATGCGGAGTATACGACATAGGTAGGTGTATGGGCCGTGGCATAGACAAGTTCTATAGGCATGCGGCCACAAGCCCCCGATGACTCCTCCAGCAACCTGGGCCAGGGCCACACTCGCACCAGGGTTTCGCCGCTAACGCTGCCCACCTGGGTACCGTCGTTGTTGAACATCACCAGTCGCAAAGGCTCATCGTGGCTAAGACAAAGAGATTTCTGCCCAGCCATAGACCAGACACGTAGAGCTTGATCATCGCCCGTTAGCACGTACTGCCCATCGGGGCTAAAGGTAACCGCACGCACAGGCTGCCTGTGCTGAAGCAGCATAACTTGCTGCCCCTTCAGAATGTCGCTCAGGTTCCATAACCTGACAGTGCCATCTTCACTGGCCGTCGCAAACAGCGTACCATCGGGGCTGAAGGCGGTGTCAGTAAGCCCTTGGGTATGCCCCTCTAGGGCCATTTTGGCGGTATACTCATCCATCGCCGTGCGCCAGATGTGCAGCACACTGTCACGAGTCGCTACCGTGAGCAGCGTTTCATCGGGGCTAAAGCCCACGTCAGCAATATTAGACTCGACTCCCCAAGCTAAGACCTGACGTTGATTTTGCACATGCCAAACCCGCAGGTCATACTCCTGATTCACAATCGCTACGAAGGTGTTGTAGGGGCTAAACGTAATCAACCGTGGTTGTTCCTGGCTTAGCAGGGCGGCCAGGTCATCAGGCAGGCTGGCCAGGCCAAAGGCCAGGGTCGTCTCTGGGATAGCTGGCTGGGTGAGTTCAGCCTGCAAATTCTGGAGCAACTGGCTTTGCCGCAGCTGATTTTGCACGCTGGTTTGCACCTCCACCGCTAACTGGTTGGCAAAAGCTAGCTTGCTCTGATGATAGGCCAATTGCTCCTGTTCCATGGCCCGCTGCCGTTGTTGAAACGCCACCCTGCCGCCCTAGCGCTAGCAGCGCCAGCCCAGACACACTGCCCCCAAAGATTTGCAGCCGCCGCCGTTGCTGTCGCTGGCGAACTGTTTCAGCCTGACGACTGCGGTACACATAGTCTCGATGGAGAGCAGTAGGGCTGGGGCTCTTGTCAGTACTCTGGGCTAGCCAGGTTTCGGCGGCCTCTAAATCCTTGCCCCGCAGTAGGTAGTCGTCCATCTTCTGGCTAACGTCCCACTCGCGAGATCGCACCAGCAGCCGGGTATGCAGCTTGACATAATCTAAATCCGTATCCAGCGTCTTCACCAGCGCTTGGAATGCCTGGTCGAAATTATCTGAGCGCCGAAAAAATAGCCAGTTGTGTTTACCTAGGGCAGGGGGCACCAGGGCTGGGTCAAACCCGTCACGCCAGACAATAGGCATCATGCGTTTATGGTTAGCAGCGGCGTAATCAGCCTCCTGGCGGCAAACCTTAGATTTTAAGGAATCTGGGCTAATCACAAAAATGAACGTGTTAGCAGCCTCAATACCCGCCTGAATTTCCTTCCACCAGTCAGCACTGAGGGGAATGTCTTCCCAATCGACCCAGGCATCGCACTGACTCTGGGCGAGGGCCTGGTGGAGCAACCGCACAAAGTCCTGATCAACCCGCGAATAGGATATAAATACGTCTGCCATAGCCTAATCAGAGAGAGGGATGCCATCTGTTGACACAATAGCGTGGAGATGTCGCAGCCAGTTGTTAAGCACAGGCCGGAAACTTAAACCTTTCAAAAGCCCAGCCCGCTAACAGAACGGCAGGATTATCGTTAGGGAAATGAAAATACGTTTCCTACGAGGAGTTTATGTCTACCTCAAACTCACCATCCATTCAGGCCCGCACCCAGGCGATTGCGCCAGAGTATCTCGAAGCCTACGCTGAGCAAGACGCTAGAGCCGGACGCCCAAATCCTCGGTTTAAGCGATCCTCCATCTATTGCAGCCGCTATCTGGCGATTCGGGCCGATTTGGTTGGCCCCGAACACTTCAGCGATGCCGAGTGGGATCTGACAATTTTTTAGGCGGCTGAACTCAAACCCGCTTTGGCTCACCACCTGAACGGTACACACCAGTGCCGTTTTCCCCTGCCATGGGTGATCTTACCGACCCTGGCCGGTAGCAATGGCCCCAGTTCTTCGCGGATTCGGTAATTTTCGCGAAGCCGTTGGCCACTATTCTCAAGACAATGGATTCAATTCTGGAGAGCGCAGGTACGCGATGGCTACGGTCCACTTGGGGGCAATTGGGCACTAGCAAATTCTCTGCCTAGACAGCGTTCTCACAGGTAAACGTGCCTGATCCCAGGGGGCTTTTAGGGGTCAGGCACTTTTATTATGGGCCGATGCCGACCTATGGCTGGAGCCAGTGCGCCTGGGGCAAGCGAGATCGCCCTAACCAAACCCGGGGCACACTTCACGCTGGCCCATCGCCATCGCTGCCCAGCGGCCAACAAAGGCCCTAACCATACTGGCAATGGCTACCTCTGCCCGCCATTAGAAAAATAAACGCCGCTCCAGCCAGTAATTTTCTTGGACATTTTGGTAAATCCTTTGGGCTTCTATTTGACGACATCGTTTCTCCGATGCAGATTGATGGCCTCGTTCCTCCGATGCAGGGTTTAGATCCAGGGTTGAGGGTGGCCCTGAAGGCCTGGAAGGTCGATTGCGAAACGGATTTAAGCGATAGATATAGAACACCATAGAACCTCTAGTTGCAATGGGGATATCGAGCGTTGGTTGATTGAACCCACACCAAGCGAGCCCTGGCCATCGGTTTTGGCAGAGCTATGGTTGGCCAGCAACCTGAGTTCTGGCAGCAGAGTTGCGCGATTCAACAGCAGGAACCGCACCTAGGGCCACCATGGATGGACCCCAGACATAGGCGTAAAAATTCTTCAACCCTTACCAAGGTCTGCGCTGGCCAGGGCTGGCTTTTTTCTAAACGAAACCTTCTACAGGGAAATTTCTAATCTTGAATCCTGGCTTAAACCAAAACCAGCTTGACGTTCAAATCACAGGCCATGCGCCACCTCCCTAAGAATGCACAGCAAAGCGGCCACGGGCAGCCCAATAAGGAAGCTTCGCTCCCAAATTGAGAACTTGGGAGCGAGATATTACTACCATACTACATCGTATTACATACTGGCAAGGTAGGGCATCGCTCCGGGACAGTGAGAAGCCAAGTTGAATTAGAGCGCTCTCCCTGGCCGCCGCTCCCGAGTTAATCGCAATTAATCATCCAGGGGGTGCCAAATTTATCGGCTACCATGCCAAAGCCCTTGGCCCAAAAGGTGGCTTCAAAGGGCATCTGAATGGTGCCGCCGTCAGCCAGGGTTTGAAACATCTGCTCGGCTTTGGCCAAATCCTGAAATTGCAGGTTAATGGAGAATCCTTGGGGACTTCATACTGGCCAGGGGGGCAGTCAGAGCCCATCAAGGCCCAATTCTCTAGTTGGAGGTGGGCATGCATGATTTTGCTGCCCCACTCAGCGGGCACCTCAGCTTCTGCGGGAGATCCGGCAAAAGTGAGTAAGGCCTCTAGCTTGCCGCCTAACACCTGTTCGTAGAATTTAAAGGCGTCCTCGCATTGACCATCGAAAGACAGATAAGGACTCAGTTGCATAAAGCTGACCTCAACGTTAAAAACTGTAATCTCAGACATTTGAGTTACCAACCCAATCCGTTCGATTCAGTTGATAAACTGAGCAATCATCATCACCAAACCGTCGGTGCTCCAAAAATTTGAACCCCAGGCGCTCGTAGAAGCGGTGGGCACGGCGGTTACTGACCAGTGGGTCAACCAGCACAGCGGTTACAGATGAATCAGCAAAACACCGGGCCAGGGCTAGCTGCATCATCCAGGTGCCATAGCCCTGACCCAAATCCTCAGCCTTGCCAATCCACATATCAATGGCCCGCAAATTAGGAGCCACCTCCCCCCAGTAGTGGCTTTCTTCCAGGGCCGGATCGATAATTTGGATAAACCCAATTGGGCGGCCTGCCAATTCGGCGATCCACTGCTCTCGCCAGGGGGGAGTGTGGCTTAGCTCAGTCTCCCATTTCCAATCATCATTAGGATCGGCGGCAATCACATGGGGTTGTTCGTCCCAGTGGCGCAGCAGAGGAGCGTCGGCGAGGGTGGCCGTTCGTAGGCGAATGGAATGGGCTTCAGACATAGGAATGAGCTGACCACCATCAACGAACCGCTCAACCAGCCTAGCGCAAATTGGTACAAGTTTACTATTTTGCCGCCAAGCAAAATTAATCGTTACTTAGTGTTGGTCTGGGTGCGGTACTTTGTAACGTAATTCAACAAAGTTTTGGCCGTAGGTTCTGGTGGACAGGAGTTGCAAGGGTGGGTCAATGCGGCGCGGAAACAACGGGGCACCACTGCCAAGAGTCACCGAGGCAACCTGTACCACCATTTCATCCAGCAGGCCAACGTCGTAGAACTGGCCCGCCAGGTTGCCACCGCCGACAATCCAGAGATTTTTGTCGCCTGCTGCGCTTATCATCTCTTGATGCACAGGCCGTACATCGCCACTGACAAAGCGAATGTCGGCATCAACAATGCTGGGCAATGGGCGGGATGTCAATACCCAGGTGGGGACTTGATAGGGCCAGGGCTGAGGATGATCGGCAACAGCAAAGTCGTGCTCGTAAACCCATTGGTAGGTGGTGGAGCCCATTACTATTGCGCCAACCCCCTCAAGAAACGCATCAAAGGTATTGGGTTCTGGCTCGCCAAATTGAAACAGCCAGTCTAAGGAATTGGCCTCGTCAGCAATGAACCCGTCCAAACTGGTGGCTGTGTAGTATACAGTTTTCATGCTAGACACCGACCAGACGGGCAGAGCTACACCTTAGCCAGGGTAACGCGCTCTTCCTGATCCTGGTATTTGCCCTGGCGGGTGTCATAGCTGACCTGGCAGGGTTCGCCTTCAAAAAAGATGAGCTGCACCACACCTTCTGAAGCATAGATGCGGCAATCGGCACTGGAGGAGTTGGAAAATTCCAGGGTGAGGTGCCCGCGCCAGCCAGCTTCCGCCGGGGTAAGGTTAGCAATAATGCCACAGCGGGCGTAGGTCGATTTACCAATGCAGATAACGCTGATGTTATTAGGCACGACAATGCGCTCCAGGGCTACCCCCAAGCCGTAGGAATGAGCTGGCAGAATGAAGTAGCTGCCGTAGTCATCAGTCCTAAGTTCTGTGGGCTCCAAATTAGCCGGGCTAAAGTTTTTAGGATCGACGACGGTGCCAGGGATATGGCGGAAAATGCGAAATTCTGCTGGAGACAGCCGAATGTCGTACCCGTAGGATGACAAGCCATAGCTGATCACGGGGTGCAGTTGGCCGTTACCATTGAGCGGTACATGGCGCACTAGGGAAGGCTGAAAGGGCTGAATCATGCCCTCCATAGCCATTTTTGTGATCCAGGCATCGTTTTTAATCATGACGGTTGAGTTGCGACAAAGGGGTGTAGGCAAGGCTTAGGGCAAAAGGTTGCGGCGAAATTCAGTGACTTGATCTGCCACATTGAGTAGCGCGTCTGGCATGTCTGGTCCGGTAAGAATGACATCGATTTGAGGAGGGCGCTGCTGCAGCAAGTCAATCACGTCCTCAGCGGCAATGAGGTTGTAGTTGACGGCCAAGCTCAGCTCATCCAGCACAACCAGGCCATAACGCCCTTTGCCCACCACGGTTTTTGTGTAGCTCCATAGAGCGCTGACAGCCTGCACATCCGCTGGCTCTACCGCTGGCCTGTGGATGCAGCGGGGCATATCGCAGCGAATCCAATCCAGGTTTTGGCCAAGCTGCATCGGATGCTCTGGCCCCTGCTGAATGCCGCCTTTGAGGAACTGCACAATCAAAACCGGCTTCCCTTGCTCGGCAATCCGCAGCGCCTGCACCATTACATCGGTAAAAAAAGTTTCGGTGTACTGAGGTAAAAACCTGAACCGTACCCTCGATGGTTTGCAGCAAAGGGTGGCGAACAATAGACGACGGCGGCGGCGTAAAGCCCGTAACCTTGAGTTGGGAAACCATTAGGCCGTAATTAAGGAGAGGTGTCAAATAGCTGGGCTAAATATAGCGTACTTTCCTCCAAGCCATGCAAGAAATGACTCTATATGTAACTATAGTTCAAGCGCACTGAAGCTATGCTCCGGCCTGATTAACACCTCCCCAGGTAGCCTTACAACGAGCGAGGAGCCTGCACCAACCCGGCGCCAACATCCTCTGGGTCAGCGGCAGCCAGGGTGTCTGTAGTACCACTCGCGATCAGCCGAGCCATGAGTAGCCGACTATCCAGGCGGCCAGTTTGTTGAATTTGCTGTTGGGCCCAGAGGGCTGCCACCCCAGCTACGTGCGGCGTGGCCATGCTGGTGCCATTTAGACTCCGCAACCCGCCCCCTGGCCAGGCCGAAATAATGTTGACCCCCGGCCCAGCGATATTCACCTGGTTGTTAGAAAAGTTGGCGACCGTCAGCCCATTGGGGCCTTGCGCCAGCGCGCCTACGGCAATAACACCGGTTCCAGCCGCTGGAGGCGCAACGGCAATTTCGTAGGCGGGGCGATCACTTTCATTGCCGGCGGCGGCAATCAGCAGACTGGCTTGGCCAAAGAGGTTGCTGGTTTCCACAAACCGGGTGAGTTCGGTAAACAGGTTGACGTTGGCCCGGTAGCCTTCCAGAGCAATGGAGGTGGCGGGCTGGAGAGCTACTCCCCGCTGGTTCACCAGAAAATCTACATAGCCTGGAAAGTCGATCCCCAGGGACATCGAAACCACCTGAGCGCCTCCACTCACCGCCCACTGAATGGCCTGGGCAATGCTGAGAGACGAGCCTCCCCCTTCACCCAAAACTTTACCAATTAGGGCGCGCTGGATGTTGCGGGCAATGCCAATGCGAGTGTTGTTAACGTCTTGCCCAAAGATGGTGCCTGCACAGTGGGTACCGTGGCCATTCAGATCGTTATCGGTTTCCGTGGTGAAGTTGCGCTGCACTAGCGAAACCCCAGCAAAGGCTGGATGATTAGGGTCAATGCCAGTATCCAGCACAGCTACCGTGATGCCGCTGCCATCAAAGTCAGACTCTAGCGCCCCTACCGCTTGCAGTCCCCACAGGACTGACGCTAACGCATCAGCCTCGACCTCCTCGCTGGCAACAGGGGCAATCAGCTGCATCGGCATCATGGGTGCAACCGCCAGAGTCCGCGGATCACGCCGCAGGTCATGGCGCTCAGCCCCACTGAGCGCGGCCTCTTGCACGATGAGGGCCGCAGGCGGCAGCATCGAAAAGTTGGTCATACTCGGAGGCCGACCCAGGTTGTCAAAGGTCGGCACCATGACTTCCTGGCGTTGAAGAACCACATAGTTTTCGTCTTGCATAATTTAGATTCCCCTTAGATGGAATACAAAATTTTTTCTAGCCTTCGTTCTTCTCTCTTCGTTCTTCCCTCTTCGTTGTTCCCTCTTCCCCTCACTTGCCAATACAAAAGCGGCTGAAGATTTCGTCCAGCATAGATTCAGTCATTTCATCGCCGGTAATGGAGCCAAGCGCGTGAATGGCGGTACGCAGGTCGATGGTCCAAAAATCTAGCGGTAGTTGGTTGTCGATAGTGTGTTGTACTTGCTGAAGGGCGACTTGAGCCTGGGTGAGAGCCGCCGCCTGGCGCTGGTTAACGGTGAATTCTAGGTTGCTAGCGGTCAACTGGTCAGCCTGCATAGTTTTGAGAATGGTCTGTTCCAGTGACTCGATGCCCTGGCTTTGCGCCGCCGCCGTGTAAACCACAGGTAAAGCGGTATCCGGCAGGGTTGGGAGGGTATCGGCCTCGACTAGATCCAACTTGTTAACAACCACAATCAGGGTGCGATCACTCACCAGGTCATACAGCGCTTGGTCTGCCGCCGTCCACCCCGCCGCTGCATCGATGGTGAGAAGCACCAGATCAGCGGCTTGAGCAGCCTGGCGCGATCGCGCAATCCCCATTTGCTCCACCCGGTCGCTAGCCTCTCGAATACCCGCCGTATCCAACACCTGAACAGGGATGCCGCTGACCACGAGATGGGACTCCACCACGTCGCGGGTGGTGCCCGGCAGGTCGGTAACAATGGCGCGATCGCTGCGACTCCAGGCATTTAGCAAGCTAGACTTGCCAACGTTAGGCCGACCTACAATGGCCACCTTAAGCCCCGTACGCAGCAGTTCGCCCTGGTCGGCGGTAGCCAACATGCGCCCCACCTGATCGAGGATATCGCTCAGCTGCTGGCGGATAGCCGCTTCATCCAGGGGCGGTAGATCGTCCTCAAAATCAATGCGGGCTTCAACCTCCGCCAGCACATCCAAGCAGACGGAGCGCAACTGGCGAATAGGCTGCATGAGCTTGCCCTGGATCCCAGCCAGGGCCGTTTTAGCCGCCAGGGTAGATTGCGCCCCTACCAGGTCGGCAACGCCTTCGGCCTGGGTTAGATCGAGCCGCCCATTCAGGAACGCTCGCAAGGTAAATTCTCCCGGTTCTGCCAACCGTGCCCCCTGGCTTAAGCAAAGCTGGAGCACCTCTTGTACCGCCATCAGCCCGCCGTGGCAGTGGAACTCTACGACATCTTCGCGGGTGTAGGAACGGGGGGCCAGCATCAGCAGCAGCAATGCCTCATCAACTGTCTGGCCAGTTTGCGGATCGCGCACGGTGCCGTAGAGAATGCGGTGGCTCTCCCAGGATTGGCGGCCAGGGGCGTAGAAGAGGCTACGGGCGATCGCCAGCGCCGTTGCACCCGATAGCCGCACGATGCCTACGCTGCCCTGTTGGGGAACAATAGCGGTGGAGATCGCCACAATGGTTTCTCCTTGAACAGAGGTGCTCAAGCCAGATTGCGGGTGCTGGTTGGCTGTGCCCATAGGAGGTGCCCATTGCCGTGTTTCTATTACATCAAACTTCGGCATTTGAAGATCTGCCAAAGCCGGGCCAGCGGTCGAAAAAATCTTTCAGCTTCACCGATAGAATAGAAAAGAAAAATTATTTAACAATTCGCTTAACTTATTTCACCCGTGGCCGTTCTGTCCTGCCATTGTTTTTCCTATGACCTCTACTGTGGATCCTCACACCAGCCCAAAGCCTGCTACACGAATCTCGTCTCAACCGGCCTGGAGACGTAAGTTGCGCTATTTTTACCTGCGTTTCGTCCGGTTGCAGGGCAGTCCTGAATATTTGGCCCGGGGCATGGCCAGCGGTATCTTTTCAGGCAGTTTTCCGTTGTTTGGGCTGCAAATCATTATCGGCGTCACCCTTGCAACGATTGTTCGCGGTAATCGAATTATGGCCGCCGCCGCCACTTGGGTCAGCAATCCCTTCACCTATTTGCCTATCTTTGCCTTTAACTATCAGGTGGGGCAGTGGCTCCTGGGCGGCGAACCCACCCAGGGTTTTACGGACTTAGACAGCCTCAAAGGCTGGATGGACATGGGTACCGACGTTTCGGTTAAGCTCATGTTGGGCAGCACTGTCGTTGGTGCGGTAGCGTCTGTGGCCAGCTACTACTTCGGTTTGCCGATCATTCGCCGCCTGCGAGAACACCGTTCCAGCAAGATACGCACTAATAAAAACTAGGGCCGTTTGGCCTGTAAGCGTGGTAAGTTCAACTCTGTCCCCGAAGTGCATCTCCCCTCGTTTATTGAGGTTGTGGATGCTTTCGGGGTAATTGGTTGCCATAAAAAACAGCCCTAGCCAGTCACACGGTAGGGCTGTAATTATCAAATTTGGGTCGTAGGCATCCACAACCCTGACGCCGGTTAAAAAAGCTAAAACTTACTCAAATTAAGGCCTGCTTCCCTGGCCATAGCGTCAATACCCTTGGATTGCAAGGTCTTAATTGCCTTAGTAGAAATCCGTAGCTTCACCCAGCGATTACCCTGGGGCCACCACACGCGCTTTTCTTGCAGGTTGGCTTCTTGTAAACGCTTGGTGCGGCGGTGAGAGTGGGAAATTGAGAAGGCGTTATTGGCTTTTTTCCCGGTTAGCTGACACTTACGACCCATGGGTATTCTCCGGCGACAATTAAAACGGCATAATGACATGGTCTACTAGATTAGCAGATTAGAGGCTTAGGCCACAACATGGGGCTGGGTAAGACGCTCTAGTTGTTTAACCAACAGGCTGAGGAAGAGGCCAACATCGGTAACCACGCCTGTGGATTCCAGGGAACCCCGGTCGGCCAGTTTGGTAACCACCGCCGGGTTGATATCCACACAGACCATCTTGACGCCAGCGGGGGTCATATTGCCGACCCCGATGGCGTGGAGCATGGTAGAAAGCATCAGAATCATGTCGCAACCCTCGATGAGACGGGCGTAGTCAGTCTGGGCAGCCAATAAATCCATCTTGGTATCGGGCAGGGGACCATCATCGCGGATTGACCCCGCCAGGGAAAGGGGACGTTTTGCTGGACGCATTCATAGAATACTCCCCTGGTCAATACCCCCTGCTGAACGGCTTCGGCAATGCTGCCACAGCGACGAATGGTGTTAATCGCCCGCAGGTGATGGCGGTGGCCCCCCCGCACAGAAGTACCCTGCTTCATATCTACACCCAGGGACGTACCCAACAGGGCTTGCTCAATGTCGTGGACAGCAATGGCATTGCCCCCCAGCAGCGCCTGCACATAGCCGTCGCGAATCAAGCGCGATAGGTGCTCGCCGCCGCCGGTGTGGATGACAACTGGCCCGGCCACCACAGCGGTTTTGCCGCCCTGATCGCGCAGGCGGCGCAGTTCCCAGGCGACCTGCTCAACAATGAGTTCAACCCGGCGCTCGCTAGACACCCCAGACCCCATAAAGCTAAATTCCTCCTGGGTGGAGTTGCCCCGGTTACGTTCGTTAGCATTGCGGATGCTGCGAATGCCGTCGTAGCCTACGATCACTAGGTCGCCTACCTGCAAGTCGCGGAGCAGTTTGCAAACGGCCCTTGGCTGCGGTTCTGGCCACACCACAATAACGCCATCCATGCGCTGGTTCTGGACCGGCACCCACTGTCCCTGCACCCGTACCTCAGTCGGATAAATGGTGGAGCTGTAGAAATCATCCGGAGCAACACCGGGCTGAGTGATAGTGACCAGCCGGGCGTCTAACTCATTTTCTGGCAGCGCTACGGCCCCCAGGTCAATGAGCTGGGCCATGATCTCATCCATCACTTCCTGGCCTGGGGCAGAGACACGAATCTCGGCGGTTGAAGTACTCTGGCGCTGCTCTCCCAGGTCAAACTTCAGTACCTGGAAACTGCCACCCCCTTCCACAATTCGATCCAAGGCCCGGTTGACTAGCCCAGAATCTAGCAGGTGGCCAGTCATGGTAATCAGGCGAACCATAATGCCACTTTCACCAGTGGGCTCCGGATGCAGAGGTTCAGTTACCCGCAACGTAAGACACTTGGCCGCCCCACCCGCCTTTAGAAATTCCGTTAAGGGGGTTTCAACCACCTCAAACCCAACATCCGCCAGCCGGGCCTTGAGGCTATCGCTGGTCTGGTTCATAATTACCGTGCGGTCAATATTAACGGCATTGCAAGCAAAGTTGATGGCATCGGCTTCATCAATGGCAATCCGCTTCTCGGCGGGTACCCGCAACTCAATCAATCGGTTGGAATAGGCATCAAAGGCGAGGGGATAG
>JAAUUR010000126.1 GCA_012031045.1 Leptolyngbyaceae cyanobacterium SM2_5_2 | reverse complement strand
ATGGGTGCTGGCAATTGCCGGGCCACTTTGCCAGGAACCCACCTTAAATCGCCTGGCATCGGCAAATTCCAGGCCAATGCGGTGACCCTGGCGTAGCTGTCGTCGGATGATATCTACGACTTCTGCCCGCAAAGGTTGGCCCACCTGGCCATTGTGAGATGTCGAGTGGAAGCCATTACGGTCGGCCGAATTTGGTAAAGGGGTGGTGCATTCGATACCATTTGCGCAGCGGTACCCAGCTCGCAGGGCCTGGTTGATTTCGACCACATGGTGAGAGAAAGTGCGATCGCCTTCGTTAGCATCCGGTAGGCGATCGGCCGCCTGCTGGGTCGTAATCACCATTCCCGATGGCACATACTTGCCGGGGGGAATCTCCACATCCTGGATCAGGGCATGCATCATCACAATGCAGCCGTGGCCCACCTGGGCATTAAACACCGTGGAGCGAAAGCCAATAAAACACTCGTTCCCAACATAGGCGGGGCCGTGGATCAAGGCCATGTGGGTAATGCAGGTGCCTTCGCCAATCCATACCGAGTAGGCTTGCTGGTCATCCCCCAAGACTCGCCCCTGCTCTAACCCATGGATAACCACCCCATCCTGAATGTTGGTATTTGCCCCAATGTAGAAGGGAGCCCCTTCATCTGCTCGAATGGAGGTGTTGGGGGCGACGATGACATTTTCCCCCAGTTGCACATCCCCAATCAGACTGCACTGGGGATGGACATAGGCCGAAGCTGGAATTATCGGCTTATCTAGATCGCTATCCCAGGGTGTGGGTGGGGCCGGTTGATGACGCAGCGGCATAGTACCTTCCTTGATTCAAAGTTGAGTTGGATTGGGCGCATCCCCATAGATGGCGACAGGGTCAAAGGTCTTGCCCGTTTCCGTCAGCGCCAGGGCAATCGGCTGATTAGCGTCAACAAACCCCTCGTCAGGGGAAATCTGGCGATAAAAGCAAGAGCGATAGCCCACATGGCAACTGGCCCCCGACCCAGCTACCGCGACCTTCATCCACAAACAATCCTGATCATCGTCAATCAGCAACTGCTGCACAGTCTGCACCAGGCCGCTGGTCGCGCCTTTGTGCCAGAGCTGTTGACGACTGCGGCTGTAGTAGTGAGCTTCGCCGGTTTCGATGGTTTTTAGCAGTGCGGCCTCATTCATGTAGGCATGCATCAACACCTCGCCCGTGGCCGCGTCTGTCGTGATCACGGGGATGAGCCCATGGGCATCAAACTTAGGAGCCAGAAGCATCCCTTCTTCGACGGCTTCAACTGAGGTGCGAGCAGCAAATGGAGACGACATTGTGGTTAACGAACAAAAGTGAGAATAATAATCATTATCACATGGTTTGTGAACTACAGCGGTTACAGCCAGCTACCTCCCCAGGCTAGAAGCATTGAAAACGCGATCGCCGCGATCGCCTGGCGAGCCATGAGCCCTACCGCAAACCGCACCGACTGTTCGCGGGCGATGGTCAGGGCCGTGACCAGGCAGGGTAGCAACACCCCAGCCAGGTACACCCCCGTCAAAATTTGCATCGGTGTCAGCACCGCCAGGGTATCCGGTTCGGCAAAGAGCAGCAGTCCGTCTTTGCGAATGGAGGCCAAAATAACCGGTAGAGCGGCTTCGGGAGGTAGCCAAACAGCCCCATCAGGGGATTAATCCATCCCGCCAGCGCGTTGATCAAACCAAGCCAGTCCAGCGCCGAAGCGATCACCGTAATCACCACAAAGATAGGAATCGCATTGGTGAAAAACTGATGGAGGGTACTCTGGGTTTCGCGCCAGATGGCTGACCAGCGGGGCATTTCCAAAAAGGTGCGCCGTTCAATCATCAAGACGTTGTGGGGGGAGCGGGCGGCTTTGGGCGCAATCAAGCGGGTGTAAATCAGGGTGGTCAGGGTTAAGTAGCCCAGGTAGGCACACCAACCGGGCAAATTGGCCGCGCTGAAGACCCCCAGGGTGGCCCCGAACTGGTAGGAACAGGCGGAGCCAAAGGCGATCGCACTGACGCAGGTCTGCCGGGAGCAACCAGAACAGGCGCGAGTGCTGATCACGGCGGGCACATTGCAGCCAAACCCCATGATTACCCGCACCAAATCTCGCCCGGATAGGCCAAAGGGTCTCAGGAGTGGATGCAGCGCCACGGTAATGCGTTCCACCAACCCGCTGGCCTTGTATGCGCCTAAGAACAGAGCATACAAAATCACCGTCGGCACCGCCCAGACAAATAGCAACGGTCCCATGGTGACTAGGCCATAGCGGCCCATTAGAATCTCTCGAAGTAGTGATGGGGTCTGAGACAGAATCGTGATTAGAGGCTCTAATCCAGCTTGAACCAGGGGATCCAACACCCCCGCCACCCCATTGGCGACCCAAACAGCAATGACCGCAGGCAACAGCAGCAATAGGATGGCCAGCAATCCCCCCCCAGCGGGGATGTTCCAGCCAGGTGGGTGCGGGCTCGATCCGCCAGCCCGCCGGAACCGGGTGCCATTGCTGGGGAAAGTAGGCCGGAGTCTGCAACGCTTCTAAAATCTGCTGGCGCTGCTCCGGGCTTAAATGGCGCGCATCCACCGGCATAAACCTCACCTGGGAGGATTGCTCCCAGCGGTCCAAAACCTGCTGGGTGAAGTCAGAGGGCAACACCTTATCCCAGAAGGTGACGACCACCAGCCCCTGTTTCCCGGCCACGAGCGGCAGCAAATCCGCCAGGTCATCATCCGCATGGGTCGCTTTCACGACGAGTAAAATCTGGTCATGGGCCTGGAGCTGGGCCAGGGCGGTGCGGGTGGTGGCGGTGTCGGAGCGAAACAGAATGCCGGGGGTGTCAATCAAGGCATCGTCTCGGGTCTGATAGGTTTCGCAGGCGATCGTTGAGCCCTGAATGTTGGTGCTGGTGGGCGATCGCCCCGTAAGTGCTGCGGCCAGTTCAGATTTGCCGGTGCTCTCTTTGCCGACAATGACGGTAGTGCGTTGGGCAGGTGGGGCAGTGGGCATAGGGAGTCGCTAACAGATACAGTCGTTACTGCAACACGAGAGGTCATCGAGAAAGAGTCCGGCCTCGCGGTAAGCCTCAAGGGGACTGGGGTCGAGGCCGAGGCGCTGGGCGATCGCATTGGCGATGACGGCAAAGCGCTGGCGGAATTTATAGATAAAGCAGAAAATCAAGCTGCCGTGGCGGACGGAGGGACCGCTGACAAAGAGACCTGGGGTGAGGGTCGATTCGTCATTTTCGGTGAGCGCGGCATAGCCCTTAGACCAGTCGAACAGGGGTGCAATCTGTTTCAAGCTGGTGCCGAAGCCCGTGCAGAGAATCGGGGGATGGGCTGTAACCCACTTCCGGTATTCGCTATAGACGGCGTAGCCACCAGGGACGGGTTTGACTTCTTCAATGGGGGCATCGCCCACCAGATCCAAACGCCCGGTGCGGTAGACAAATTCCAGTCGTTGAAGGGTGTAGGGCGATAGGGATAGGCTGGGGTCGGGGTCAGGGTCAGCCCAGGCTCCTGTGCGATCGAGCGCACGGACTTTCTTCCCCAGGGCCACTAGATTAGCCGCTGCATCCATGCCACTTTCATAACCGCCAATGACAATGAATTCGTCACCCTCCAGATCTGCCCAAGAGCGAATTTGACTGTTGTGGAGGCAGTGCTCTGCCCCCGGAAAGGGTTTTAGATAGGGATATTGATACTCCCCGGCAGCCCAAATCACAAACTCGGTAGCAATTTCACCGCTGCTGGTGTGCAGGGTAAAGCCTCCCTGGGGCAAGGGCTCAACGGTTTGCACATCGACTTCGGTCTGAATTGGCAGCCCAAAGTGATCGGCCACAGTCTGGAGGTACAGCGCATACTGCTTGCCGCTGATGTGTTCTCGCCGAAAGGCGATCGCGGGCGAGGTTTTCAGAGTCACGGCGTTCAGGTCGAGCAGGCCAAAACCATGGCTGGGGAATGACGGGGTGATGAAATGCATCTCCTCCGGCCAGCGGCTAAAGGAAGCGCCGACCTGATGTCTGTCTAAGATCGTGAAGCGCTCTAGCCCCAGGTCTCTGAGCACCACGCCACAGCCGATGCCTGCAGCTCCGGCACCCACAATCACAACGTCATAGGACTGATTCGTTTGGGATGGGCTCACGCTGATTTATCCTGATGATGAGACTATTAGAATGATAATCATTATCACAGTTTCAGTCTAGGGGCTGTCGGATCATGGTTTGGTATTAAACCAATGCCATCAGCCCTCTATAACCAGGGCACTCAGCGCGAGTTCATGTCTCGGGGATGGTGAGATCGAGGATAGTAGAGGAGAACTGTAGGTGTGGATCTATAACGACTCAAGAGAAAAGCTTTGAGCAGATTAAACCGCGGCGGATTGGGCTGGATCTACTTCCTTCTATTATTGAGTGAACGTGATAGCTTAGGGGTGCCATGATGGATGTTGTGCAACTCCCTCACGGGGTGTGTCGGGCAAAAGGACGGATAAAATCCCGTTTCCTATTTTTGTGATGTGTCACTATGCTTCAGGATTATAGCTACCGAATTTTTTGGGTAATCCCTAGTGATGTTCAACACTCTATTACTACAGAGAAAAATATAAATAAGGTCATCAATCGATCTTGGGAATGGCTTAAAGAGACAACTGGCATAGAAATCCGAATGAATCTTGTTGAAGTGCTCCGAAGCAAGAAGCCAAGCTCCTGGTTTATTAACCATGGAAAAGATGGGAAGTGGAACACCATACACAATGCTGTCAGGTTGGTTTTCCAAGAAAGTGGAACGTATTGGGGAGAACAAAATCACAAGTATCGATACATCGTTTACGTGTCCGCAGAAGGAATTGGAGGAGCTAACGGACCGCCAAACTTTGTTGGTCTTGGTCTTATGGATGTCGTAGGAGCTAACTCCCCTCAATGGGATAAGCGCTGGGTAGGAGGTATGGTTCACGAAATTGGACATACCCTAGGGTTGAAGCACGAAGGAGATAATCCAAAAGATGTGATGCGATATGGATATACCAATATAAAAACCTCGTATCTATCCAAAAGCAATATTGAAAAGGTGAAAAACAATCTCAACAACTCGGCGTGGCTTGTCAACCCCAGTAAAACGGCTCCAAAATCAAAAGCTAGACTTTACTCAATAGAATCAAAAACACAGTTAAAAATAAAATTCTATAATCACACTCACCAGATCAGAAAGCTCTATTGGATTGACTTTGATGGATATCTCGTTCCGTACGCCACATTGAAGCCATCTGATGAGTTTAGTGTGAAGACTTTTCTAACTCATCCTTGGCTTATTACCGACGAATATGATCAACCTCTCGACATTCACTATCCTAAACTTAAAGAAAAAATAATTGAGATTTTCTACTGATATATTGAGTGATCGCCTGAGAAGTCCTAGCTGTTTAAATTCAGCACGTTCTCGGACCAGGCAACTAAATGCGAAGAGTCTTTAAAGCGCTGACAAGGAGCGTTGGTGAATGCTCCTTATCCCATCACCGCCACTGTGGTCAGACCGAGGCCAATGCAGACCGTAGCGAAAGCGCTAACCACTGAGAGCCGCTGCATAACGCCAGCTCCCAAAGGGGATTTTTCCAGCCACTGTCGTCCATAAACGGCGGCCAACCCTAGGCTAGTCAGCACAGATGCCAGACCGAGACTAAAGCTGCTGATGAGCACTAACCCATAGGCGATCTGATGTAAGGCAATCGCGCTCAGCAGCAACACCAGGGCCGATGGACAGGGCACCAACCCACCTGAAATGCCAATGGCCAAAATGGATGGCCAGCCTGCCCCTGGCTGGTCGTGATGGTGATGATGATGAGCGTGATGGTCATGGTCGTGATGGTCATGGTCGTGATGGTCATGGTCATGTCCATTCTTCAAGCGTATGGCTAGCAAGCGTAGTCCTACCAGACAAATCGCCAACCCACTGACGGCTCCCAAAATGGGATACACCTGATCAAGAACGACATACTGCGAAGCCAGCAGTGTGATGCCCCCCAGCGCAAACACCGTCGCTGTGTGGGTCACCGTAGTAGTAATGCCCAACCACAGTGCCGCCCCTGGGGTGCCTCGACTGCCCACCAGATAAGCCCCCACCAGAGTTTTGCCGTGTCCGGGGGAAAGGGCATGCACGGCTCCGAAGGCATAGGCGATCGCAATTCCGGCGGCGATCGCCGTTCAGCGTCAGTTGCCCGTTCAGCAACGTCGTCAACCGACTGCCCACCTCAACATGGGCCAGAATGAGCAGGGGAGCCGATAGTGTTATCCTCCTATCAAGAAGTCAGAAACTGGAATGAGATGGACTAACGAGAATGGGCACTATTCTGGCTACGTTTTCCAGTCTTCATTTCCTCGATTCCTCGTTCATGCGAGTACAGATGAAATAGCTGTAGGTTTTGGGTGCTCCAAGATGTTTGGCGAGTTCAAAAGCGATCACCTGCCATCGAGACCCTGTCTGGGTATCAGGCTGAAAGGTTAGCGGCAAACCCAACAAACGCTGCTTACCGTAGTAGATCTGGCGAAACCAATCAGACCCGGACTCTACATAAGGGGTTACAAGGTCTTGATATCGCTGGGCCAGGGTGATTCCGGTGGCGTGAAACCCCTGGTGGTAGAGATGATCGAGTGCCGCAAAAATTTCGGCCCGTAAGCTCTCGACTTGCTGATGCTGG
The DNA here is from genome assembly GCA_012031045.1 of Leptolyngbyaceae cyanobacterium SM2_5_2. Classification (GTDB taxonomy): domain Bacteria; phylum Cyanobacteriota; class Cyanobacteriia; order Phormidesmidales; family Phormidesmidaceae; genus Nodosilinea. The sequence continues at coordinate 5,279 of JAAUUR010000126.1, read as the reverse complement.
CAGTACCATTTGCCCTGCCAGGATCGCCAGTACCGTCCCGAGTCGAGATGGATGATGCTATCCTCAGCCGCACTGACTTCAAATAGACCGTGGCGGGGGCAGAGATAGGCATTCGTCAATACCAGCGCTGGAATCGAACGATGGCAGCAGGGGCAACGAATGGTTTCGCCTAGTGCAGGAAAGAGGCTCACGATAGTGCCTCCAGTTGCGGAAAAGTCGCTGTCTGGCATCGGAGCAGAGCGCCCACACCAGCACCTCGCCCTGTTGGCCGCCAGCCGCCAGGTACTCTCCGGTGGAATGCCAGGTCAAGCAGGAAAATCCACCGTAGGCACCTTCCAGCACTTGAACCGGTTCTACAGCCGCCTGCCACAGTACAATCCAGCCATCCTCTGATAGGGAGGCCAATAATCCAGTTTGGGGTTGAAAGGCCACATCCAGAACGGTGTCTTGATGTAGATCCAGCACATAACTCTGCCACCCCTCACCGGGAACCAAGATCCACATGACAACCAGATCCCCCGTGGCGGTGGCCAAAATGGGGGAGCGATCGGCATCAGGAACATCGGCCCAGGCAAGTTGTCGTGCCTTGCCGGGCAGCCCCGACAGCAGAACAGGCAAATCGTCTGGGTTATCGGAAGATTGCTTCAGGGCACGAACGGTATTCCAGGTGAGGACGCCAACGCTGTTATCCTGGTTGGCTGACGCCAGATAGGCTCCTTCAGGAGACCACTCTAAGACTCGACTTGCCGCCATCAGCTCCCAGTCATACTGAGGGGAAGCCCAGCGAGGCGTTTCCCAAACGTAAACCTGTTTTTGAGCCGAGACCGCCAGGTGAGTGCCATCGGGAGACCAACCCAGATCCTGCACACTGGCAGGCAATTCCAAAGTAGCTAAGGCTTCACCCTGCTCAGCATCCCAAATATGAACGGCTCTGCTACAGTTGTAGGCCAGCCAGGGTTGCTGGGGGTGCCACTGCAGGCGATCGATCCAGGCTGACCCCCAGGTCAGCGTTTCTACTAACTCAGAGGAGTCAGCAGACAGCCGCCAGATTATCACCGCCCCAGCCTGCCCGGCTGCCGCCAACCAATCACCCTCCCCGGAAAACCCCAGGGCGTCGATGGAAGCACCACTGGCGGCCTGCAATTTGATTTCTTGAAAGTCTTGCCACAACACCACCTCCCCGGCACCGGAGCGATCGCCAACCGGTTCCTGACTGGCGACCAGACCAGGGCGGTAATGTACTCCGATAGCGATCGCTGAACTTGGAGTTCTACCAGGGGTTTGAGAGAGGGCATAGAATAGCCTGAACGAAGGAGATGAATGCTTCAAAAAACATCGCTTAGGGATGGGCAGGCAGCACGGGCGGAATACGAGCCAAAATTCCTTTCTGCAACAGGGCCGGACGGTCTCTACGGGAAATCAGTCCATCGAGGCTGGCTGCATACTGAGTCGCCAATTGGGCAATGGCAGACGTGCTACCGAGAGCAGGCAAATCGCCAAACATGAGGGTGGTCTTTGTGGGAGCAGCAAGGGCGATTGCACAGAATCGATTGCAAGCACTGAGGCATTCTACCGGTTGAACCCTAACGGTCGGCGGTAGCTGCCCTTGTTGCTGACATTTCAATAAACTTTGCCACAAGTGATATCCTCCTCGCTGGCCCTGGTACTCTCGTTGATCAGCGGTAAAGGTGCAGGAGGTGCAAACAAATCAATGTGTGCTGAGACATCGGATTTACTCCGTTTGAAACAGGCGGATGACATCAACTTGCTCAATGTCATCCAAGGCTTTATGAATTTTGTGCTGCTGGGCAGGCTGGCTAAAAATGGTGATGACGGTCTCAATCGGAGGACAACCGGGCTCTTTACACTGAAGCTGACTCACCGAGATCGACACCTCTGGGTCAAGTTTGAGAAAGTCATAGATCCAGGTCTTGAGCTGTTGCAAAGCGGCTGGGTTGGATTTGGGCCGAGACTGAGAAAAAAGATTCATAACGGAACCTGAGAGGTCTGAATTGTGAGGAGCCGTCTTGCAAAATAGAACAGCCTTTAATCAAAGGCGTTACGCCTCTACTTCAATAACAACGTTGCTGATGTGGGTAATCAAAGTGCGGCCATCGGCGGGCATGATTTTGACATAGCCGCTGGAAATGCAATATTCCACCGCCGATGACTCCAGAGTTTGACTCGGAGAAATCAGTATCACCTTGACGTTTTCTAGATAATTGGTTGCGTAGTGCTGGACAGTAGCCATAGATGTTTACCTCATTGCTGAAACAGCTTTGTGAAACTTCACCGGTTCACGTTGACGTTTTAGAAACCGGAGATAACGACTAGCAGACAGCTAACAGACAGCCTTTTGTGCGATCGCATCTTGCAGTTTCTCGACCACCTCGGGCACCGTTAGCGCCCCCAGGTCACCACTTTGACGAACACGAATACTCAAGGTTTGAGAATCCACTTCTCGCTGACCGATCACCGCGACCACCAGAATTTTCTCCAGCTCGGCGGTGCGAATTGCTTACCCAGGCGATCGCCGCTGGCATCGACTTCCACTCGCAAACCTTGCTGTTGCAATGACTGGGCCACCTGATTGGCGTAGTCTCGCTGAGCATCACTCACCGGCAACAGTCGCACCTGCACCGGAGCCAGCCACAGGGGGAAATCCCCCGAGCACTAGTTCTCTACCAAAATGCCGAAGAATCGCTCTAGAGAGCCAAAAATGGCCCGGTGAATCATAATTGGACGCTGTCGGGAGCCATCCGCCGCGACGTAGTGCAAATCAAATCGCTCCGGTAGGTTAAAGTCCACCTGCAGGGTCGAGCACTGCCACAGTCGACCAATAGCATCCTTAATCTTGATGTCGATCTTGGGACCGTAGAAGGCACCGCCCCCGTCATCAACCACGTAGGCCCAATCTTTAATATCCAGCGCTTTCTTCAACGCCGAAGTCGCCAGGTCCCAAATGTCGTCGCTGCCCACAGATTTGGCGGGACGGGTAGAAAGGTTCACCTCATAGTCGGTAAAGCCAAAGTCCGACAAAATCTGTTCGGTCAGGTTCAGTACCCCTAAAATCTCCTCGGTCACCTGATCGGGCAAACAGAAAATGTGCGCATCATCCTGGGTAAAGCCGCGGACGCGCATCAGTCCGTGGAGCACACCGGATCGCTCATAGCGATACACCGTACCCAGTTCAGCCCAGCGAATCGGCAACTCCCGGTAAGAATGAAGCTGATGCTGATAGGTCAGCACATGGAAGGGACAGTTCATGGGTTTGAGCTGATATTGCTGCGATTCCACCGCTATCTGCTCAAACATATTCTCCTGGTAAAAGTCGAGGTGCCCCGAGGTTTGCCAGAGGTCTCGATTGGCGATGTGGGGGGTATAGAGTAGTTCATATCCCCCCTGCAGATGGGCCTGACGCCAGTAATCCTCGATCAACAAGCGCATGCGGGCACCTTTAGGGTGCCAGAACACTAGCCCACCCCCCGCCGCCTCTTGAATGCTGAACAAATCCAGCTCCTGCCCCAGTTTGCGATGGTCGCGGCGTTTGGCTTCCTCTTTTTGCGTCAGGTAGGCCTTGAGTTGTTCTGGAGTTTCCCAGGCCGTGCCGTAGATGCGCTGAAGCTGCGGTTGGCTTTCGTCGCCCCGCCAGTAGGCTCCAGCCACACTTTCGAGGGCAAAGGCTTTGGGGTGCAGTTCGCCCGTGCGGCTCAGGTGAGGACCGGCACACAGATCCCACCAGCAACGAGTTGCTGGGCTAGGGGTATTGGCTGGGGGCGGATTGAATAGAGACGGTTCTGCGGTGGTGGGGAACGAGTCAGGGCAGCCAATGTAGTAGCGGGTAATGGGCTCATCGGCGGGAATACTATCGAGAATTTCTAGCTTATAGGGTTCATTCAACTGCTCAATCTCAGCCCGGATATCATCCCGCTCCACGGTTTCGCGAATGATCGGCAGATTTGCCCGAATGATCCGCCACATTTCGGTGGTGATGTGCTTGAGATCGTCAGGTGTAAATGGCTCAGCCCGGTCAAAGTCGTAGTAAAAGCCGGTATCGGTGCAGGGGCCAATGGTGACCTTGGTCTCCGGGAAAAGGGTTTGCACCGCCATCGCCAACACGTGGGCACAGGTATGGCGCAGCCGCGCTAGTTGTTCTGCATCGCTAGCCGTTGAGTCGGTTGCAGACTGTGGAGGAGAGACTTGACTGACCATGATCAACCCAAAACCAGAATGATTATCATTCTCAACTTATCATGGCGCTAGAGAATTGAGTGCGATCGCCAGCAGCGCGCTTCCTCAACTTCCACCTAAAGCCGGAGCTGTTCCACATGAAGGGGATTCTCTGGCCCCAAGAAAGCCCCGCCCGCCACTTTTTCAGCTCACAGTTAAATGGTTTCAGTTCAAAGACCCCGAATGGCAAGGGCTACGAAGCAATCGGCTAAATTTGTATTGGTCGACACCTAACCCTTGAAGCACTAGGACAGAAGCTCAAGGAATGTACTGAAAAGAATGTTTGATAAGCGGAAGTCGCTGGATTGACTGCATCGACAAACGGGAGTTAGCGCCGGTTTAGCCTCTAACTCCCCTGTGATGTCTTAGCAGTCTCTCATTTCCGGCGTTTGATTAAGAATCTGGCTTCGGATGGAAACAAATTCGCGATAGGCCTCAGAGTCGAGGCGATCGCGCCGAAAGGCAGCCAGTTTGTGACAATTTTGAAACGCTAGCTTCACATTAAAGTGACTCTCGACGGCTCCTCGAATCGCGTCTCCGCCAATCATTCGCAGCAGCTCGCCCCCGCGCCTGCTCACTAGGTGGGGCCACGGCATAGTTATCCCATTCCATCCCCTCTTGATGGATGCTGTGCGCCAGCTTTTCAGCAATGTTCCAGGCATAGGGTAGCGATTCTCGAATGCTAGCCACAAAAGCATTCGGGTCAATTTGGTCAGCTTCGGCCTGCTGAATTAAAGATGCACTCACGTTCAAAGACATAGGGTTGCCTCGCCGTTTACGGCTATAAAGGGTTCGGCCTTGATAATATAAATAGGAATGATAATCATTCTTTTAATTTAGAATTTATTTACGTTCGCTGTCGCTCCTTAAAGTGGGGCTGAGTGCTGTTGCTCTTGGCCTAGTTGATGTATCAAACCGTGCCAGCATCGAGGATTTTGCCACAGGGTTCGCAGAGACCAAAAACTCCAGGGTGTGATAAAAACCGTGAAATGCTGCTTCTCCTCTAGTTTTCTTTGTAGCCCATGGGCAGGGCACTCCTCCACCGGCAC
>JAAUUR010000125.1 GCA_012031045.1 Leptolyngbyaceae cyanobacterium SM2_5_2 | reverse complement strand
TTTGGCTGATGCTTGCCCTACACGCGCACGATGCAGTGGGGTGGGCGCGGGCAAGTTCCACGCAGCCTTGGCGCACCCAGCGGTGAAAGTCTAGGGTGGCTTGTTCCATGCGATCGCCCTAGCACAGGTAGTAGCGAAAAGGCAGCGCCCAGTGGTACGCTTGTAGATCGCGTGAAAGTTTTGTACCCCCTTTTGTACTCCCACAGGTCGTTATGGCTGCTCCTAAAAAGAAAACCTCTAAAACGAAGCGCGACAAGCGCAAAGCCACCTGGAAGCACAAAGCTGCTGTGCAAGCACAGCGAGCGCTTTCCCTGGGTAAATCCATCCTGACCCAGCGTTCTACGGGCTTCTATTATCCACCGGATGAAGAAGACGAGGACGAGGACGAGGAGTAAGGCTGCACCAGCATGGCATCGCCAAAGGAGTAGAAGCGATATCCTTGTTGAATGGCCTCGGCGTAAAGGTCGAGCAGCCGTTCTCGGCCAATCAGCGCGCTGACCAGCATCAATAGGCTTGATCCCGGCAGGTGGAAGTTTGTGATCAGCCCATCAATCACCCGGAACTGATAGCCAGGATAAATATAGAGGTTTGTCTTTCCCTGGAAAGGCTCCAGTGTACCCCCCAGGGCTGCCCCCTTCTAAGGCGCGCACCACCGTCGTGCCCACGGCAATCACCCGTCCACCCTGGGCTTTGGTGGCGTTGATAAGTTCCACAGTTGTGGACGATACATCAATCCACTCGCCATGCATTTTGTGCTCTCGGATGTTGTCAACTTCTACCGGGCGAAAGGTGCCTACCCCCACATGAAGGGTAATCAGCGATCGCTGAATTTCCCTAGCCTCTAGTTGCTCGAACAAAGCGTCGGTAAAATGCAGCCCAGCGGTTGGTGCGGCCACCGCCCCTGGGGGTTCTGCATAGATGGTTTGATACTGCTCCGCAGACGCCTCGGTATCCGTGATGTAAGGCGGTAGCGGCACCTCACCCAAACGCTCAAACACAGCGTAGAGGGGCTCATCGCTGCCGTGCTCAAACCGCAGAATGCGCCCGTTGGTGTCAGGATCGGTCTCCAGCACGTGGGCCACCAGGTCAGGTTGCTGGGGATTGGCCCCGAAATGGATCACCGCGCCAGGCTTTAACCGCCGACCTGGGCGCACCAGCGCCAACCACTGATCGTCGGTTTTCTCCTCCAACAAAAAACTTCGACCTGCGCTCCCTCTGGTTTTTGGCCCAGCAGCCGAGCGGGGATCACGCGGGTGTTGTTGAGCACCAGCAAATCTCCAGGCTTGAGCCAATCTGCTAAACCGCGAAACTGAGCATGGCGATGGCCAGCTGTAGAATCTACCACCAGCAGCCGAGAGGCATCTCTCGGTGTAACGGGGGTTTGGGCAATTTGCTCGGCGGGTAGTGTGTATTGATAGGCCGACAGGGAATAATCTGCGGAGTCAGGATCGGGCATAGGCTTGTCAGGTTGGGTGGATACACCCAGGTCAGGTCGGGGGGAATGCCCCTAACGGCTAAAGCGCCCAGGCATAACAATAGAAACTGTAGCACCTGGTCCCAATGTCAATGATGGAATACACTTACTATCTTGCTAACGCCAGCTTGACCCTCCGTGTGGTTGAGCATTTGTTGGGTACCCCAAGGCTGCCCCTGGAGTTTATGACGGTGATCCACCAGATTGACGGCTGGGTTATCCGCATCAAAATGGAGGATGCCATTGATGCCTCCGAGGCTGAAGACTTTCGAGCCTACATGAATGAGTTAGGGATTTCCTACGATCCTGGCATTCGCGTTCGCATGGCTCTGTGGGGGTTAGAGACGGGCCAGTCTCCCGTGGATGTGATGCGCCGCTACCAGGTGGCGATTGTGTCCCACGGCAAGCCCGATCGTGAAGAAATTGAAGCGTTTCGCCGCCAGTTTGTGATGGGGTTAGGTTATTGCCCCGAAACGCTGGCCTGAGCTTTTGTCCGGTTCAACCATGATGCAATCTCCGCCGGGGCAGTTTTAGGACTGCCCCTTTTTGTTGGGTATTGGACCTCTCCAATAATTGTCAGAGTGAGGGCTGAAGCTCTTACTACGAGCCCATCAAAAATCTTTTCTGGAGAAGTCTATTAGCTCAAGCTAACCGCCTGCACCAGCTCGGCGAACAACTAGTGCTCTGCGGCGGACGTAACACGCTTATTCGCCAGGATGGAAATCTTGATTCAATCTAGGTTTTCCATTCTGCCTTCTGCCTTCCTGTACTAGCCCGTAGCCAACCTCAAGAGTTGATGGGTAGAGGCGCAGGATATTGACATCTCCCCTAAGTATCCGCTTAATTAGCGGATACCTAACTCAGCCGCTGCCTATGACCACTGCTCACTTTCGACCTAACCGGGGCGTTGTGGCGGCAGGCCATGCCCTAACCGCTGATGCTGGAGCCGAGATGCTACGCCAGGGCGGTAATGCCTTTGATGCCGCCATTGCAGCGGCGTTTACAGCCTGCGTCACCGAATCAGTCCTGACTTCTCTGGGTGGGGGTGGGTTTTTGCTGGCCCATACCGCCGATGGGCAGGATTGTTTGTTCGACTTTTTCTGCCAAACGCCTCAGACCCATCGGTCGCCAGAGAACCTCCAGTTTTTCCCCATAGAGGCTAATTTTGGCGACACGGTGCAGGAGTTTCATATTGGGTTGGGGGCGATCGCAGTTCCCGGCACCGTCGCCGGGCTTTTAGCAATTCACCAGCGGCTGGGGCGCTTGCCCTTGAAAACCATCATTGCTCCAGCCCAGCACTGGGCCACCCAGGGCAGTCAAATTGAACCCTTTCGGGCTTACTGTTTCCAAATTTTGGCCCCTATCCTTACAGCTACACCGGCAGCCAAGGCCATTTACGCCCCCAACGGCAAACTACTACAAGAAGGAGATGACTTCTATTTAAGCGATTTTGCGTCGTTTTTGGATGAGTTGCTGCACCAGGGCACTGATCTCATCTATCAAGGCCGGTTGGCTCACCAGCTCGCCCAAGACTGTAAGGCGCAGGGTGGCTATTTGCAGCTAGTTGATCTCCAAGCCTACCGAATGATTGAACGGCAACCGCTCTCTGTCCCCTACCGTAATGCCACCCTGCTGACCAACCCACCCCCTAGTTCCGGCGGGGCATTAATTGCCTTTGCGCTCAACTTGCTGGCTACTGTCGGCTCAGCCCTGGGGGATCATGCTAGCCCCAGCCATGTGGCGGCGTTACGGGAGGTGATGCAGTTAACCAACCTGGCCCGCCAAGATGGTTACGATCAGCACCTTTACCAGAGCGATATTGCTCAGCAATTTTTGAGCGTTGTTCATACGGAACCCTACCGGCAACAGTTGCAAGCCGCCGTTCAGGCTCGCTCAGTTAACAAGTGGGGCAGCACCACTCACATCAGCGCCATAGATGCTGAGGGTAACGCCGTCAGTATGACCACCTCCAACGGTGAGGGGGCCGCCTACATCCTTCCTGGAACCGGCGTGATGATGAATAACATGCTGGGTGAAGAAGACCTCAACCCCCAGGGATTTCACCAATGGCCACCCAACCAGCGAATTTCCTCGATGATGGCCCCCACCATTGTCTTAGAAAACGGTTTTCCCCGGCTGGTACTGGGCTCTGGGGGGTCTAACCGAATTCGCACCGCTATTTTGCAGGTGATTTCTAACGTGCTGGATTTTGGCATGGAGCTTGAAGCCGCTGTAAATGCCCCTCGGCTGCACTGGGAGCGGGGCGCGTTCCATCTGGAACCAGGCTACGACCGCAATACCCTGGAGAGCCAGGGCATCGGCACCGCAGACGACTGTACCTGGTGGCAAACCCGGAATATGTTTTTCGGTGGCGTCCATGCCGTGGGCCTCAGCCCAGGTGGGGAATTTGCGGGAGTTGGTGATGCCCGCCGCAACGGCGCCTGTGTTGTGGTGACCTAACCCCAAACTACTGCCGCCAAGCTTCGGTAGCTTTTCTTCTTCAACCCCTTGCTGGCATACCCCATTTGCAGCAAAGCCGCCTCGAACTGTTGACGGCTAATGGTGTTTTCTCGAATCCACTGACGGCAGGCCCCTAATAGGTAGGCCATCGTTACCGTCACCCCTTTTTGTTCGGCCTCGTCTTTGCGGCCTTTGACGTAGGTGGTCACTAGCGCGGCTTTAAACTGAGGCGCACTGACGCGGGTTTCCAAAATCGCATTCAGCGTCTTGAGCAAATCGACTTTTTGAGACGTCATCTCTTCCAGAATGGTGTGGCCATCCTGTAACTGGCCAAGCCAGTGACGTAACTCTGGTTCCGTAATGGTGGGATACATGACATAACCTTGAGAGCACCCTAATTATTGACGTAGCTAACCCAGACTGATCCGGGAATTTCGTCAGGATGCTCAAAACTTCAAGGGTTAAACTCAGTAGATTCACTAGATTTTTATGAAGATTCCCTGGGGACTGTCCGATGGCTCAGTGGATCTACGGCCACGCCGTGCATCTCTGGCCGCCCATCAGCCGCTAAAAAGTTGCCAAAATTAAAGAAACTCTGGCAAACACCCTATGGCGCTTTCCTCTTCCCTTCCCATCACCCCAACCCTAAGCCCTTGGGCCGCGGCGATAGTTACCCCCGCCGTTGAGTTTGCCCCTACGTCCCTGGCGGTTTTATCGGGCCAAATTCCTGCTGGGCTGAGCGGCACCCTCTACCGCAATGGCCCGGCTCGCCTGGAGCGTGGGGGCCACCGGGTAGAACACTGGTTTGATGGCGATGGCGCCATATTGAGGGTGCGCTTCGATGGAAACGCGGCCCTGGCGACTTACCGCTATGTGCAATCGGCTGGTTATGGGGCCGAAGAAAAGGCTGACCAATACCTTTACCGAGGCTACGGTAGCTTTGCCCCCGGCTCGCCCTGGCAGCGCTGGCGCTCCCAGGTCAAAAATGCCGCCAATACCTCGGTGCTGGCCTTGCCAGATCGCCTCCTGGCCCTGTGGGAGGGTGGCCTACCCCATCGCCTCGACAGGGAAACCCTAGAAACTGTCGGGCTCGATTCTCTAGATGGTCTTCAACCCAACGACAACTTTTCGGCTCACCCCAAGCGCCATCCCGTTACTGGAGAGATTTTCAATTTTGGCGTAGTCGCCGGGGGCAAAGCCTTCCTCAATCTCTACCGCTGCCGTCCCAGCGGTTCAGTCACTAAGACTCAACGTATTGACCTCACTGGCATTCCGCTCGTCCATGATTTTGTGCTGGCCGACCGCTACCTGGTCTTCTGTGTGCCGCCGGTACGGCTCAATCCTTTACCGGCGCTGTTTGGCTTGCAGAGTTTTAGTGATGCATTGCAATGGCAGCCTAAATGGGGCACCCAAATTATTGTCCTAGAGGCTGACAGCTTTGAAATCGTTGCCTGGAACCAGGTGGATCCCTGGTATCAGTGGCATTTCGGCCACAGTAGTTTGAACTCGGATGGCACGATTACCTTTGAGGTGGTGCGCTACCCCGACTTCACCACCAATGAACAACTTAAAGAAGTCGCCTCTGGCCGGGTGTCTACCCCTGCCGAGGCTCAGCTTTGGCAGTATCGCATCGATCCCCAAACCGCTGAAATTCTTGAGGGCCAGTGTTTAGTTGATCGTCACTGCGAATTTCCGGTGCCCTTTACTGGCCCAGCTGGCCCTCTGACCTATCTCAACGTTCATCGCACCCTATCAACGCCGAAGGGAGAATTGTTTGAGGCGATCGCCCAATATAACCCTGCTACCCAAACCCTCACTGTGGCCGATGCTGGAGCCGGTTACTATCTGTCCGAACCTATCCCGGTTCAGGATGCCGATATCCCCGGCCAGCACTGGGTGGTCACCGTGGTGTACAACAGCCACGACCATCGCAGCGAGGTTTGGATTTACGATGCCCACCACATGGATGGGGCACCCGTGTGCTGTCTGCTGCTGCCGGAAATTATTCCCCATAGCTTTCATGGGGTTTGGGCGGCGGGTTAACCCAGCGCAAGGGCGTCCGAGTACAATCCACGGTCATCCTTTAAGGTAACTTCTGGAAAGCTATTTCCCTAGTAGACCTCTCCAGAGAAGATTTTTGATGGCCTTGTAGTCAGGGCTTCAACCTTTATTCTGACAAGTCTAGGGGTGGGCGGTGCCTACCCTACAATCGCAACCATGGCTGGATTAATGCTGGGATACTTGGTAGACATCTCCTAAAAGGGTGCGCCAAGCAGGGTTAACCGTTGCTCTGCCAAGCTTGGGTTTGAGGGAACAATCTTGGCCTCGTACCAAACCGACCAGCTCGCTGAGGGCATCCAGGGAGTTGCGTCCAGGTCTGTAGTGAGGGTAATCACAGCCACAGGAGTTCTGATGCGGGAAAGCTGGATGGCCACTGGGCCGACTCATTTGCAACGCCGACATGCTGGAGCGCAAACCCCTGACCAAACTGCCGAGATAAGAGAACCCAAAGCGGATATTCCCAGTCATCCTGGCCAATGTGCAGGCCAATCCGCTGACATTGGCGGTCTGCCAGAACGGCAACAACCTGGCGGTAGGGTGCCGCTAGTTCTGATCTGGCCCCACTGAAGTAAATCTCATCCCGTGGCAGCGTTAGGATAGAGGCCGATTGTTCAGCTTGCTGCTGTTGCGACACCACGGGCAAGGGCAGAATGGGCCGCCGTACGGGGGTAAGGGCATAGGCTATGGCCATGACTAAAAGCCCCAGGAGTATTCCCTGTTGCAGACGCTTGGGGCCGAGAGCTTGCAGCCCAAAACTCATAATTGGTACCCCTAGAATCACCAATGGCAACAGCAACCGATTGTGGAAAGGGCTCCATTTCAACGTCAAGCTAAAGCAAACGTAGGCCATAACAATGGCGATCGCCAGCAAGGCTAATGAATATAACCGACGCCGCTCAGATGGAAACTTTATCCACCGTTGGATCAATACAATGCATCCCAAGCCAAACAGAATTGTCTGCACAGGTGCTCCCACAAAATCTTCATGGGGAGCCAAGAACTTAAGGCTGGGCTGAGTTAATAACGAGACAGTTAAATCAGAGTTTGGATTATAGATGTCGTAGTTAATCCAGGTATGAACCGCTTCAACTAAGGCGCGAACTGGCTTTACTGGTAAGTTAATGTAGAGGTTTTTAACTAGGTTGGATATCAGAACCTTGATGCCTAAATCAGCCACCCGTGTACCTTGATCATTCCCCAGGAAAGTTGAAAATATTTGATGATTTCTAAAAAATACTCCTAGCGATAGGCTTAGGGAACCAACCAGAACCAAAAGTAACTGACCCAGGTGTATCAATCCAGTCTTAAGCATTTCCCCACGGCGGCTAGTCAACCAGGAAGAAAAAATTCTGACGGCCAGAATTAGTGTCAAGGGAAAGCCATAAATCAAGGCCGTTGGCTTAGTGACGATCGCCAGAGCAAAAGAGGCTGAGATCCAAAATAAATCAGACTTGTGAGGGGTATTAAAGCGGAAAATAAAATAGGTGTAGCAGCTTAACCAAAAGGCCGTCAGCAAGTCGCTCTGAGTGGTAGAAGCCTGCATAATGGCCATCGGAATGCTGAGGATAATCATAGTAGCTGTCCAGGGCTGGTGTGATTCTGGTAATAGCTGCTGAGTGAGTAAACCCATTACCAGAATAGACCCCAAAAATGCCAACCACTGGATGCAATTGGCAAAATAGTCGCCTCCGCTTAGTAACTGAAACTGGCTGATCAGATAGGCATTACCTGGGGGGAAGGAAATCTGTCGCAGGTTAGCCGTTGGATACATGTGAACACTCTGGTTCTGAATCCAGTGCATGACTCTGGGCATATGATAAGTCATGCTGTCCCAGTTATTAGGTGGGGCTATGAACGCAGTGGCCAGGGTGATCGCGAGAACAGTAATCAGTCCGATTAAAAATATTTGCCCTAGATTTTGTAGGTATAAATTTCTAGGAATGAGAGATATTTTTTGAACTGAATCGCTCAAACTGCCAGGGGTTTTTCGTCCGAAAAGCTCAATGAATCCTATATTAATACCTGTGATGAGTAACCAAAAAGCCGCCACAGAACTCTGATTGAGCGCCTGAACTATGCTCAGACACTCATTGAGCACAACACTTAGAGTCGCTTGAACAATTAGTGTTTGAATGAAAGCAAGACTAAGGCAATTTGGCTCATCTCGGTTAAGCATTACCCAGATAAGCCAGCCTGATAAAAAAGCGGTAACGAGTGGGATGAAATAAACCGTCATTGGTCATGAAAGAAATTCAAGGAGCCGTCGCCTGCTTCATCCATGCGGCTACTCCGTCGGCCAGAGTTTCAGCCAGTTGTCTTTGTGCCTGCGGATCCATAATCCACTCAAACTCAAAGGGATTAATCATAAAGCCCAGTTCTAGCAGCACCGATGGAGCCGCATGGGGGCGAGTCAGCGCCAGGTTATTCCAATACACGCCGTAGGATGGTCGGTTTAGCTCTGTCACCAGATAGTCATGTAAAAACTGAGCCAGGTCGTGGGCCTGGGTGTGGAACCAGAAGGCCCCAATTCCAGATGTATTGAGCGCATCGCCGCTGTCGGGCAAAGCGTTGTAGTGAATGCTGAGGGCCAGAGTTGGCTGATCGCGGTTGATTTGGGCGGCGCGATCGTTAGGGCCGCTTTCGCTATCGTCGGTACGGGTCATGATGACCGTTGCGCCACGGGCTTCTAGCGCCGCCTGGAGCAGTTTGGAGACTTCCAGGGCCACAACCTTTTCAGGGGTACCGTCTGGGCCTCTGGCACCCAGTTCATTACCGCCGTGGCCGGGGTCTACCAGGATGGTGGTACCCTGCAGGGGGCGATCGCCGGTCAATTGTGGAGGATGCCTGAGGGACAGCACCAGCGTTGTCCCCTCGTAGCGCAGTTTATAGCCCCACTGCTGAGCAGTTTTGAAGTGGAACTGATACTGCACCTGATCGGGCAGCATGGGCTGCCAGTCGAGCCGCTCAATTAGCCCGTCGCTACCGATGAAGATGGTATCTGTCTGGGGGATGGTGTTGTAGAGCGTCAGCGTAAAGGTATCAGACCCCTGGTTGACGCTCACGGGCACCGGCACTTGTAAGGGAAAGTACACCTCCGTCCAGCCCGGAATTTGCCGAGAGCTGACGCCGCGAATTTGGGAGCGAGGCGGCGCACCGCTGGTCAAAATGCGGGTCTCAGCAGCGCGAATCCAGCCGCCGTAGTCGAGTCTGAGCCAGTCGCCCTCGCGCCCGGTGATGGCGGCACGGGTGCCCTGGGGCAGCGGGGTCAGGCGAGAATAGTCGGTACTGGGGCCAGTACGAGCTACTCCCGCCACTGTGGTGACTTCCGCTACCTCAAACTGATTGGGCGACAGAATGCTGATGGTGCCGGGGGCCGAAGCGGTTGCCGTAGTGCCGTTGTGGCTCATCTGGTAGGTCGGACGCCCCAACTCGCCTGGCTGTGTAGCCTCAAAGCATCGTTCATACAGACTGGGGCCACTGCCGTTAACGGGATCTACCTGATTGGTTAACACGGCTGAGTTAGGCGGCAACTGGCGGTTTTCCATCTGGGGTATGAGGGCATAGGTTTGACCTGCCAGGCTGGCGGTAACGGTCGCCCCAGGGAGAGCTAGCGTTCCCAAACAGATTAAATCCCCAGGTTGGCGAGCAATGGCTACTGCCGGTTGCAGCGATGATTTTACTAGGTCAGGCGGGTCGGGCAAGGTTGGCCCAGCGGGCAAGCGTGTTACCGTCAGCGATAGGCTTTTATTCCCCTGGGTCAAGGTAAAGCGGTTAGGGCCAAGCTCTAAGGGGAGACTGGGCGCAAAGTGGCCCGACTCACTGCGGGGTTGAATAGGCGCACCGTTAATTAATACGGGCTGTTCTGGAGCCGCTGTGCCAATGAAGAAGATTTGAGCCGCCGTAGTTTGATGATCCGCAGGCGGGTAAACCACCCTCAGTTGTGGCTCTGCCGACACCGCCTGAATCATACTGAGACTGCCGACACTGCCCCAGACTACCCCCTGCAAAAAAGACGGCTTCATAGAACGCTTTACCAATACTTCTGGATAGTCTACGCTTTTCTGCCGCCCTTGATAGACCCAGGCATCAGCGCGCATCCGTATCTAAGGATAGGGCGCGTGCTACCGTGCAAATTCCAGCTACCGAAATACCGCTGCGGCGTAGGGTCTGGGCAGCTACTTGGGCTGTTGAGCCGGTGGTAAAAATATCGTCTACCAGCCAAACGGTCGTCTGTCGCAAGCGGTTGAGTCGCTGGGGATTTACCTGAAACGCCTGGGCCAGGTTTTGTTGGCGCTGCTGGCGATTTAGGCTGTGCTGGGCCTGGGTCGCCCGTACGCGCTGTAGACCGTCTGCAATTAAGACTCCTTGTACCCGCCGGTTCATCCACTGGGCTAGCAGTTCCGCTTGGTTAAAGCCACGCTGCTGAAACTTGGCCGGATGGAGAGGAATGGGCACCAGGGCCATGGGCGACCTTGCTTTAATGGCCATGGTTTTTTGATAGTGATGCCAGGTTTGCCCTAGTTCAGTACCCAACCATTGAGCTAGATCCCTCTGCCCTTGGTACTTAAAACGACCAATGACCTGCCGTAAACTGTCCTCATATCGTCCCCAGCTAATTACCACCAGGTCGGGGTACTCCTCATCAACCGGGTTAGTCAGTTGGCATTGACGCACCTGTTTAAGGCAGGCCCCGCAGAGTGCCGCCGGGGATGATCGCTGACACAACGAACAGGATCCCGACAAAAACACACTTAAGAGTTGCTGCTTTCCCCATTGCCAAAGCGTTCCTCCCATTGGTACACCCCTGTATGCCTAATCTTTTGCTAGCTGCCCCTGGGCTGGGGGGTGGCTAGCGTTAACTACAGTGAGATTGCCCGGCTACGGGATAGTAAGTGTTAACTTGGCAAAATTAGTTCAGGGCCGCAATCCTTCAAGTCATTTCGTTTAGCTTTAGACTGGAGAGATAAGAACTCTGTCTTTATAAGCTGCACACTTTATAGTCACAGCTAAGCCCTAATGCATTGGGTTGAAGCGTTAGGATTCTCCTGAATTTACCGAAGCAACGCTGAGCCTGGCTATGTCGTGAGTAATGCCACGCTTTGGGGTTGGCACTGTGTCTTCTTGTTCTGCCATTGGCTCACAATTCTCAATGGCTTGTGTAAGCAGCATCCATGACCTGGCTTCGACCACTGGATAATCTAAGCCCTGCTGACTTACCCCAGGTCGGCTACGCGGCCTATTACCTGGGGTTGTTACGTCAGCATCAACTGCCGGTGGTAGCCGGGCAAGTCGTTATTAGCAAGGCGTGGCAAGCGGTCTTGGAGAACTGCCATTGGCCCGCCTCTTCACCCTTGACCGCTCTCACAGAGCTAGACATTGCTGCGTTCCAAACCCTGCAACGGGCAAGTCAGGAGGCGCAGCATGTGTTCCAAGCTGCTAGCCTCTCATCGGCTTTGGTTGCGGAGCTTCAGCAATGGCCCCATCCCACCTGGATGTTGCAGGCCTCGTTAGGACTAGAGCAAACTCCTGCCCGCCCCTTTGTGGGTAATCAACCCTTACCCACTCACGTGGGAACAGATTCTACGGTGGCCTTGGATCTGGCCCTTAAAACCTTTTGGCAGCAAGCCCTCACCGCCCGCAGTCTGGTTGTCTGGCACCGCTACTGCCATCACATCAGGGACGTGAACCTGGCAACCCTAATCATGCCCTTATATCCGGCCCAGGCGTCTGGAACCCTTACCCTGGCAGAAGAGTGGGGCAATCTAGAGGTTGTGCTAGGTTTGGGGCTATCGCTAAGCCTGGGTGAGGCGATTCCAGCCCGCTGCCGGTTTTCATTAGCTCGACCAGAAGCCGCTGACTGGGAGTTGGGCTTTCAAGAGCAAGTTTATCAGGTTTCCCAAGCGCTCAGCCACCTGCCTGCATCGCCAACGCCCTGGTTGCCAGTTCAAGTAACCCGAAGGGATCCGCCAGCCTTGGAGCATCCGCTTACCCTAGACCAGCTTCGACGCTAGGCGAGAT
>JAAUUR010000124.1 GCA_012031045.1 Leptolyngbyaceae cyanobacterium SM2_5_2 | reverse complement strand
CGGCGGGGAACTTACTGCGTCTTTCATAAAACCATCGGCTCCGGAGGATTTACACGGCTTCAGTGTTCTTTTCCCCGGTGCGGATGCGAATAATTTCATCCACAGGGCTCACAAAGATTTTGCCATCACCAATTTCCCCGGTGCGGGCCGCAGAAATGATCTTATCAACGACGGTATCCACCTGCTCTTCCTCGACCACAATCTCAATTTTGAGCTTTTGCAAAAACTCAACGGTGTACTCAGAGCCTCGGTAGCGCTCGGTCTGACCCTTTTGACGGCCAAACCCTCGCACCTCCGATACTGTCATGCCAACAATACCCGCATTAACCAGGGCAATTTTGACTTCATCGAGCTTAAAGGGGCGAATAATTGCTTCTATCTTCTTCATACCTGAACCTAAGTTGCTTTAGCGTTAACCGCTGACAATTTCAACCGACCTATGTGTAACGAGCTTATCCCCTAGACTACTGTATCGTCAGCTACATTCTGACAAAAACTGCCACGGCTAACAAGGCGACACCGTTAGCGGGAATTATTCAGCAGAGGCTTCATAATCAAGAAGCCAGCCCCAAAGGCGCTTACCACGATCAGCACAATGGTGGTTGCCAGCCATAGGCCACTCAGGTCAGCCTTTTTTTTCCTGGGTTTGGCCGGGGCGAGAAGGCTCTAACCGCTCTTCTGTGTAGAGCATTTGAGGCGGAGGAACGGGCTGAGGACGCTTGGCTGGTGGTTTGGGTGCCGACTTAGCCACCTTGGCGGCGGGCTTGGTCTTAGGCTTCAGCATTTGGGTAAATTGATTGGTTAATCCAGAAACTCCCTCTAACGGAAACGCTGCGGATTCAGTTTCAGAGGGTTGTCGATGGGGCTCCGCAGAAATAGCCTCTGGCCGCAGTTGAGCCGCCACCATACCCGCTCCTGCGGACATTTCAATGGGAACCAGTGGGGCCGAACGCGCCACCAGCTCGGTCAATGGGGCACTGGCTTCCACGGCCTGCTTTAGCTGTGCGGCCGACTCAGCAAATCTCAACATTTCTTTCCGAAGCACCTGGTTTTGCTGGCCTAACTGCTGATTTTGCTGCGTCAAAGACTCAACTAGGGCTTGGGTCGCTTTCAACTCGGTAGCTAATTCTCGATACACCGAAATCGGCACTGAAGGAGCTTGGCGCGTAGGCTGAGGCCAAGCCGTCGGCGCAGCGGGTTGAACCGTAGACTCGGAGGGAAAGGAAGCGTTCATAGGTGATAGTGACCGCGGTTAACGATAGTTCAGTCGAAGTTTGATTGATCTGCCCAAGAGTAAACCACATTAGCGAAATTGAACCAAGTTAAGCCAAAAATATTCAGGCTGTCCCTGAATTTAGCGAATTAGCTAGCTGGCTACCGTCGGTAACGAACCCAAAGCACTGGTTAACGTTATAAACGGTGGCCCGAAAGCAGTACTCTGGGGAAGTGGTAGCGCTGCAATCGCGCAACAAAATACAGTCAAAACCCAAAAAGTTAGCATCCTGCAAGGTGGCCATAACGCACTGGTCAATGTTCACGCCGCCAAAGAGCAGAGTAGTCTTGCCCAAATTCCGCAGAATACTATCCAGGGGCGTATCCCAGAAGCCACTCATGCGGTACTTGTCCACCCAGATGTCGTCTGGCGCTTGGGCTAGTTGATCGACTACTGCAGCGGCCCAACTGCCCTTAGTCAACACCGGTGACCCATTGGTTGGCAGCGGATCGCCTAGACCAACGCCAGCACCGGTTGGGTTGTAGACATGGCGCAGGCCAGCGCTGATGTTCAGAAGATCAGGACGGTTCCCCCAATTCACCCACAGAATGGGAATGTGCGCCTGTCGCAGTTGAGGCAGCAATGCATTTAATCCGTTGACAGCCGCCTGGGTGGGAGTCACATCCACGCCTATGCTGGCTAACCAGCCATCGGGATGGCAAAAATCGTTTTGCATATCTACAACCAAGCACGCAGCTTTATTTAAGTCTAGCCGCAACGTCTTGGTATCAGTGGGCAGCGTAATTAACCGAGGGGTAGTGGGCTGGCGGCTGATATCAGCGATGGAATCATTAACCAGCCAGCCGTTAGGCGGTTCACCTAGAGGGTGTAAGGTCGAGTCATCCACACGTGGCCCCCTCTCATGGTTAAGGGATGAATAGGCTCAAGGTTCCTCATCATCGTACACCCGAGTAGGCGGCTTTAGCCGATGGCGATCGCTAGACCAGCTAACAGCGCGGCCACCGTATAGCCAGCCGCCACAACCTGCGTTTCTGACCAGCCCGACAGTTCAAAATGATGGTGTAAGGGAGCCATCTTAAAGAAACGCTTACCCACTCCATCAGGCCCCTTAGTGGCCTTGTAGTAAGTGACTTGGATAATTACCGAGAGGGCTTCAGCAAAGAACAGCAAGGTAATGACCAGAAGCGCAAACAGGTTGCCGCTCAAAATAGCCACTGCACCAAGGGCAGCCCCAAGGGCCAGGGAACCCGTGTCGCCCATGAAAACCCTAGCGGGATTGTGGTTGTGGAGCAGAAATCCCAGGCAAGCACCGCTCATGGCCGCGCAAAAGAGCATCAAATCAGGATGAGTAGGAGCGGTAACAACGGCTAGACCAAAGAAAGCGATCGCCCCGGTACCACCCATCAGGCCATCTAGCCCATCAGTGAGGTTGGTAGCATTACTCTCAGCCACTAGCACAAAGCCTGCCAACGGCCAGAACAGAAGACTCAACGGTAGGGATAGCCCCAGGGGTAAGCTAACCGCCGTAATGCTGACCGGCTGAGTTTTCAACACCCAAAAACAGAATATAACCGCCAAGACAATCTGTAGCGCAAGTTTAGTCTTAGGAGAAATGCCCCTGTTAGAGCGTTGCTGAATGACTTGCCAGTCATCAACCCAGCCAATGGCTCCGTAGCCCAGGGTCAAGGCTGCAATAGCCACCACATCAGCCGAAAACTGGCTGGCCAGCAGCGCAATCAGCACAGCTATAGGGACGAAGAAACCCCCCCATGGTTGGCGTACCGGCTTTCTTCAAATGGCCTTGGGGGCCTTCCTTACGAATAAATTGACCTGTTTTCAACACCCGCAGCATAGGCACGGCCCAAAAGCCAGCCAGCCCACTAGCGAGCGCCGTCACCAAGAATGGAATAGTGATCGATTCAGTCAGGGAAAGGAAATGACCAAGGCTGGCATCAACCACCAAGGCCACCGCACTGAGCCCAACACCCAACATCCAGAGCAGGGCTAACCCGTTAAGGCTAGGTCGCCCTGAGGATAAGAACTTCGCATCCACAATGATTCCTCAATTGCGTCACACCACACACCACAGGAGTCTACTGGATAATCTCCCTGCTGACCACATCTGGCTGCAGTAAATAGCCAGGTAGTCTAAACGAATACTCTCATAATCAGGCACGAAGTTTAATAAGACTTAATGACGAATACCAAAATACAGGCTTAATTATCATCCTCGTCTAAGGACAGATCGGTATCGTCATCATCATCAAAGCTGTCATCGCCGCCCATCAGGTCAGAAATTTCTTCACTTTCGGCTTCATCCAGGTAGCTTTCCTGCGGTTCACGGGTGCGCAGACGACCAATGCCTTCCAGCCAGGACAAAATAGACGACTCCCCAGAGGAGGGTAGAATAGGAGCCTTAGCACTGCGAGGCACCTGCCGCAAAGACGGATTATAGAATTTAGAGGACATACATCAACCTAAGCAGAGCTTTAAATTAACGAGACATTAGATTATAACAGCGGCACTCAGCCATTGTCCTGTTTTACCTGGTGGCCCTAGTGGCCTATGATGCCTCTGGATATTGTTACCGTTGGGGAGCGCCAATGTTAGGCAAAGCCGAACTTCTGGATGAAATTGCCCCGCTTAATCGAGGGTTAACGGCTACCCAGACGGATCGTTTGGCCGTTCAGGCGGCGGTTGCTCGCCTGGAGGATCGCAACCCTACCCCCGATCCCCTGGCGGCTACAACCCAGTTAGAGGGAGATTGGCTACTGCTCTACACCACAAGCCAGGAATTGCTCAACATCGACCGCATTCCCCTGACTTCCCTAGGGGCAATCTATCAATCCATTCGCTTGGCAGAAAATCGTATCTATAACCTGGCTGAGGTGTCGGGGCCACCCTTGTTGTCTGGGCTAGTAGCTGTGGCCGCCCGGTTAGAGCCAGTGTCTAATCGGCGGGTCGAAGTTCGCTTTGAGCGCGGGGTGGTGGGGCTCCAGAAGCTGCTGGGGTACGTTAGCCCCAGCCAGTTTATTGGCACCCTGCAAACCACAGACAAGTTTTCCCTGCTGCAGGGTGTTGATTTTTCGATTAACACCGAGCGGCAATCTGGCTGGCTCGAAGTGACCTATCTTGATGATGACTTGCGGATTGGCCGAGGTAATCAGGGCAATCTTTTCGTTCTACAAAGGGTTTGAGCTTGGTGATGCTTTGCTGACCACACCTCATCTAGCAAAGACGTGGGGGTATCAGCGTAAAACAGGACAAACCTCCCAGCCAGCCGCCAGAAACCAAGTACCAGAAGCCAGTAATCTCCTGGCCCCTAGCTCCTGGCTCCTGAATTTCCTACCCCCAAACCTGCCCCCGCTAACGCCGATCCCCGCAATTAGAAAGCCCGCCAAGCTATCCCAATTGGCGAGGGTGCCTGACGAGCTCGAAGATTTCTGGGGGAAGCGGTAAAGGCTTGATTACCCGGCTGCACCTTCGCCTTCTGCCCGTCTACCCTGGAGCACCGTAGCAATAACCTGGGCCGGATCGCCAACCACAACGGCTCCCTCAGGCAAGTGCAGATCAGCGACACTCAACGACTCACCCACAGCTAGATCAGAGATATCCACGTCCAGGTTCTCTGGAATATCAATGGCTTTGCACTTAACTCTAACCTCGTTTACTTCAGTATTGAGGATGCCACCCTCGTTTTTAACCCCCTTAGGTTCACCCACAAAATTAAGAACCACACCCACTTCAACGGCATCTTGAGCCTTTACCGCAAAGAAGCTCAGGTGATAGACCGAGGAACTCTTCCAAGGGTGAGATTGCACCTCTCTCAGCAGCGCCTTGCCACTCCAGGGCATATCAGGAATTTGCAGATCAATCATTGTGTTGTTGACAGCCGCCTTACGCAGCAACATATCCGCCGCCTTTTGGTCAACGGTTAGCGCCACCGATTCAGTGCCGTTGTGGCCATACAAAACCGCTGGTAGCAACCCCTGGCGGCGCAGGGCGTTGGCTTTCGCCTTGGGATCGCGCGCTTTACATTCAATGGTCAGTTCCATAGCAATATCTCCCCCGTAATTAAGAATTGAGTCAGAAAACAGTCAAACCTGATCACCCGTAGGTTCTAGGCCACTTGGGGCTCACCATTTTCGTAGAGCAAGGCCCGCTTTGGCCCGTGGATTGGATCTTCCACAATGATGGTTTGATCGCGGCTAGCCCCCAAAGACACAATGGCGATGGGCACCTCCATCAGTTCAGCTAAGAACTTGAGATAGTCCAAAGCCGCCTTCGGCAAATCGCTCAGGGAACGACAGTGCCCCGTCGGCTGTTGCCAACCCGACAGGGTTTGTAGATGGGTTTGCACCGGACAAAGGTATGGGCACTGCTTGGCAGTTCCTCACACCGACTACCATCTAGTTCGTAGGCGACGCAAACCTTGATTTCATCCACCTCATCCAGCACATCCAGTTTGGTAATCGCCAGACAATCCAGACCGTTAATTCGCACCGCATAGCGGCCAATCACGGCATCAAACCAGCCGCAGCGACGGCGGCGACCGGTTGTGGTACCAAACTCGGCTCCGCGAGTGCAGAGTTGTTCCCCAATGCCGCAGGTCAGCTCGGTTGGGAAAGGCCCTTCGCCCACGCGGGTGGTATACGCCTTAGCCACGCCGATCACTCGATCAATGACGGTGGGGCCAATGCCAGTACCAATGCAGGCGCCCCCAGCCACCGGATTCGAGGAGGTGACGTAGGGATAAGTGCCGTGGTCAAGATCCAGCAGCGTACCCTGGGCTCCTTCAAACAGAACGTTTTGCGTTGCCGAATAGCCCTGTAAACGTGCAACGAGCTGTCGATAACGTGGGGCCTGAGCCGCTCGGCATACTCAATGTACTCGCTGATAACAGCGTCAGGGTCGAGGGGCTCTAGGTCGTAAAGCTTTTCAAGAATGCCGTTTTTGTATTGAATCGTCCATTCTAGCTGTTCCCGCAGTTTGCCGTAATCCAGCAAATCAACGACCCGCAGGCCAATCCGCTCAGATTTGTCAGCATAGGTGGGGCCAATACCCCGCTTAGTGGTGCCGATTTTGTTTTGACCCCGCTTTTCTTCCGAGGCCTGGTCAATCAGCCGATGGTAGGGCATGGTGACGTGGGCAGCATTGGAGATAAATAAATTCTTGGAGGAAATCCCCAGCGCCTCCAGCTTGTCTAGCTCCCCGATCAGCGCTTTGGGGTCAATAACGGTGCCGCTGCCAATCACACACTCAGTGTCGGGGTAGAGAATACCGGAAGGAATCAGGTGCAGCTTAAAGGTCTGATCCTTGACAACAACCGTGTGGCCAGCATTGACCCCACCCTGATAACGAACCACCACATCCGCCGAACGGCTCAGCAGATCGGTAATTTTGCCCTTTCCTTCGTCGCCCCACTGGGCTCCAATTACTACAACGTTTGCCAAGGGAATTCAGACTCTCAAGTTCACACAAATTCCCATTATCATCAAGAAATTGTCAATGTGTCAACCGGCAATTTGTTTTAGCACGGCCCAGCGAGAACAGTCCCAATAGTCGATGTGGGAAATAATTTTGCCGTCGTTACCAATCTCCAGTTCGCTACGGCCTGGAATGCTCATGGCCGGTTGCCAGGGGAATGGAGCTACCCAATTCAGCGTCCAGCGGGTGCAGATTTGGCTAGGGCTAGCATATTCAATCTGATGAAGTTGCAGGTCAATATTGCGAAACCAGCGATCAATAAAGCCAATCATCTCCCGATAGCGCTCGACTCCGCGAAATTCGCTAAGGGGATCCTTAAAATAAACATCCTCTGCATAGAGGTGGTAGCTCTGTTGGTCAGGGAAATGCTGGTAGTCCAGCCGAATTTGCTCCAGAAGATCCATACAAAATTCCTCTATCGCCCCTAAACTGGCAGGTTAGGATAGATCTAAAGAAAACGTTACGCAGCCCTCCTTAAACTACTTAGCACAATTTCTCCTTAGCACAATTTCTCCGTCCTATGGCAAAGTCCCCCACCTCCACGACTAAGGTAATGAGCGGCGCGCAAATTCGCCAGACTTTCTTGGAGTTTTACGCAGCGCGGGGCCACGCCATTAAACCCAGTGCGTCGCTGGTACCGGAGGATCCCACGGTGCTGCTGACTATCGCGGGGATGCTGCCCTTCAAACCAATTTTTCTGGGGCAGCGCCAGGCCGATGTGCCACGGGCGACGACGTCCCAGAAATGCATCCGCACTAACGACATTGAGAATGTGGGCCGTACCGCTCGCCACCATACGTTCTTTGAAATGCTGGGGAACTTCAGCTTCGGCGATTATTTTAAGGAGCAGGCGATTGCCTGGGCCTGGGAACTCTCTACGGACGTCTTCAAGCTACCGGCCCATCGTCTGGTTGTCAGTGTTTTTCGCGAAGATGACGAAGCCTTTGCTATCTGGCGCGACCAGATCGGCATTCCACCCCACCGCATCCTCCGCATGGATGAGGCTGATAACTTCTGGACCTCTGGCCCTACTGGCCCCTGCGGCCCCTGTTCCGAAATCTACTACGACTTTCACCCAGAACTGGGCGATGACCTCATTGACTTAGAGGATGACTCGCGCTTTATCGAGTTCTATAACCTGGTGTTCATGCAGTACAACCGGGATGCCGCAGGTCACCTGACGCTCCTGCAAAGCCAGAATATCGACACCGGCCTGGGCCTAGAGCGGATGGCTCAGATTTTGCAGAAGGTGCCCAACAACTACGAAACTGATTTGATTTTTCCGATTATTGAAACGGCGGCGGGGCTGGCGGGGCTGTCTTACCACAAGGCCGATGAGCCAACCAAGGTATCGCTCAAGGTCATCGGTGACCATGGGCGGGCGGTC
Source organism: Leptolyngbyaceae cyanobacterium SM2_5_2 (assembly GCA_012031045.1). Classification (GTDB taxonomy): domain Bacteria; phylum Cyanobacteriota; class Cyanobacteriia; order Phormidesmidales; family Phormidesmidaceae; genus Nodosilinea. The sequence continues at coordinate 3,938 of JAAUUR010000124.1, read as the reverse complement.
ATGCATATGATTGCCGATGGCATTACCGCCGCCAATGTCGGACGGGGCTATGTGCTGCGGCGACTGATTCGCCGGGTAGTACGCCACGGACGATTGATTGGCATTGAGGGCGCGTTTATTAGCCAGGTGGCCGAAACCGCCATTCAACTGGCCGAGACTCCTTTCCCCAACACGCGCGAACGGGAAGCCGTCATCAAAGCCGAGCTAGATCGCGAAGAAGCCCGGTTTTTGGAAACCCTGGAGCGGGGCGAAAAGCTATTGGCCGAGATTCTCAAACGCGAGACTCAGGACCAGGACGGGCAGATTTCCGGCACCGATGCCTTTGTGCTGTACGACACCTACGGCTTCCCTCTGGAATTAACCCAAGAGATTGCCGAGGAGCATGGCTTAACCGTAGACGCAGCCGGATTTGAAGCGGCGATGGAAGAACAGCGCCAGCGCTCCAAAGATGCCCACGAAACCATTGACCTCACGGTACAGGGCAGCTTGGATGCGCTAGGCCAGCACATCCACTCCACCAAATTCCTCGGCTACAGCACAGCCAGCAGCACCAGTCGGGTAGAAGCCATTTTGGTTCAGGGCATGGCGGTGGAGCAGGCTGAGGCTGGTCAGGAGGTTCAGATTGTGCTGGATCAAACGCCCTTCTACGCGGAATCGGGCGGGCAGATTGGCGATCGCGGCTACTTCTCTGGTGAATCCGTCCTGGTGCGCGTTCAGGACGTGAAGAAAGACAGTGACTTTTTCGTCCACATGGGGCGCATTGACCGCGGCACCCTGGCTGTAGGCGACAGTGTTACTGCCCAGATTGACCGCGCCTGCCGTCGCCGCGCCCAGGCTAACCACACAGCTACCCATCTGCTACAAGCCGCCTTGAAAAAACTGGTTGATCCAGATATTTCCCAGGCTGGATCCCTGGTGGCCTTCGACCGGTTACGGTTTGATTTCAACTGCCCTCGTTCCCTCACCGCCGAAGAAGTGCAGCAGGTGGAGGAACAGGTGAATGTATGGATTGCTGAGGGCCATGCCGCTGATGTCACCGTCATGCCCCTGGAGGCGGCCAAGGCGAAGGGAGCGATCGCCATGTTTGGTGAGAAATATAGCGCCGAGGTGCGGGTGATTGACTTTCCTGGGGTGTCAATGGAACTATGTGGCGGTACCCATGTCAACAATACAGCTGAGATTGGCCTGTTCAAAATCATTTCCGAAACTGGGGTGGCGGCGGGTATTCGTCGCATTGAGGCCGTTGCTGGCCCTGCAGTGCTGGAGTACCTGAATGTCCGAGAAGCGGTAGTTCGCGACCTGTCCGACCGTTTCAAAGCTAAGCCTGAGGAGCTGCCGGAGCGCATCACCACGCTCCAAAATGATCTAAAGACCGCCCAGAAGGAACTCGATGCTCTAAAGTCTGAACTAGCGGTGCTCAAGTCGGAGCAACTTCTAGCCTGTGCAGAGGCCGCCGGTTCCCATCAGGTGCTCGTGGCTGAGCTAGAAGGCGTTAGCGCCGATGCCCTGAAATCTGCTGCCGAGCGCCTGCTACAAAAGCTTGGTTCTGGAGCCGTAGTGTTGGGCTCTGTGCCTGAATCAGAAAAGGTTAGCCTGGTTGCAGCCTTTAGCCCTGAAGTTGTGGCTCAAAAGCTCCAGGCCGGTAAGTTCATTGGCGAAATTGCTAAACTTTGTGGCGGTGGCGGTGGCGGTCGGCCTAACCTGGCTCAAGCGGGCGGGCGAGATGCCCTTAAACTCCCTGAGGCGTTGGCTACGGCAAAGCAGCAGCTTTTAGCCTCCCTAAAATAACCTGGCTCACCCCAAAATTTAGGTTAACTATAGGCACCGTGCATGGATTGACGAAGCCCCCTACTCCTGGCGGTTTCTAGCCACCAACCTAAAGCGTATTTGTTCATTAACCAGGCACTCTAATGGTAGATCCTGGGCTTAGGATAGGGGTAACCCGATGATAACTATGCGCCTATCTAACTACGAAACCGATTTCTTTAACCGCCCTAAGAATGTGCGTCTTTCAGCCCGCGACTAGGCGGAAATCCGGCTACGCTCCCCAGCTCTGGCAGACGCCCTGGCTCAGTACCAGCAGAAACACAGCCCATCCTAGCCAGTGGTTTCCGATTTGAAAAACATCCTGCCAGAACTGCACCCCAACCAGATTCGTCAGCAGCAGCAGGTAGAGTCTTTACATCGATTGGGTTACCCGCTCGACTTGGAGGGCTTAAAGGCCAACAATCCCTGGCTATCCCATAACATTTCCGCGATGTTAATCATTGAGCAAATCCGACCCGACTGGGCGATTGTGCTCAAAGACTCAGCCAAAAAGCGCCAGCAGAAGCGTGAGGAGTCAGCCTCTATCGACCCTCCACCCACCTCGTCAAACTTTCCTTAACGGTTGCCTCGTTAACTTTTAACCGTCAGCCCAAGTTTTGGCCTGGGTGGTGGGTTTCCTAAACCCAAGATTAGGGGCAAGGAAACTTATGGGTGTAACGGTTGGCTTGCTGGGCGGCATTGCCTATTGTTTGGGGCTTTTCGTAGCCAGCCTCTGGATTCGCCACGGAGGCTGGCCAATTTGGTCAGGGGTAGGCGTTACGAGCATTCTGGCCCTGCTGGTAGCTGGCGTAGCAGCGCTTCTCCTACCGCGCGTTTGGTTGGCTGGGCCCAGGGCAGGGCTATGGCTCGGCCTGGGAGCGATCGGTCTTTTGGCCGCTGTCAACTATGGTTGGCAATACCCCACGCCCTCAGCCTCCGATATCAGCCATTGGCTCAGCTCAGGGGCAGAGGCTGAGGTTAAACTTGAGGTGGGTGGCCAGATAGAAACGATGCCCAAACTGACCCGCAGCGGCAATGGCCAATTTTGGCTGAAAGTGGATTTCGTTCGGTCTCTGGATCCAAATGGCATCCCCCTTGGCGCACCAAAAGCCTGGCAGGGCAAGCTGTACGTGACTGTCCCTGGTGAAGCCATCCCCGACCTTTACGCTGGTCAGCGGGTTGAGGTGAGTGGCAAACTCTACGCACCAACCCCGCCCAAAAACCCCAACGCTTTTAACTTCCAGCAATACCTCGCAGATCACCACTGTTACGCCGGTTTAAGGGGCCAGTCCGTTAGGCCTCAACCGGGCAGTTCTCCCCCCCGCTGGGCGCTCTGGAGGCTACGCGGACGCATTGCTAAAGCCCACGCAGCTGGCCTGGGAGAACGGGCCGGTGCTCTGGTCAGTGCCATGGCGCTAGACCGTCGGGCCGTCCAGCTTCCCTACGACCTGCAAGATACGTTCATTCAGGCTGGGCTGGCCCATGCCCTGGCGGCGTCTGGGTTCCACGTGTCGTTGCTTCTGGGAGTAGTACTGGGGGTGATGGCCCATCCCTCGGTGGCGAGCCGTTTGGCAAATCCTGGCTTGGCCAAGCTGGTCATTGGCAGCGGGGTGCTGGCTGGTTATGTGCTGCTCACCGGCGGACAACCCAGCATTATGAGAGCCGCATTTATGGGCGTTGGAGCGCTAATCGGCATGGCCCTAGAGCGCGGCGTTAAACCATTGGGCTGTCTACTTTTGGCAGCCACTCTCCTGCTCCTGTGGAACCCAATCTGGATCGATGATGTCGGGTTTCGTCTCAGCGTCATGGCCACCTTTGGGTTGATAGTTGGCGTGAAGCCACTGACTGAGCGACTGGAGTGGCTACCCACCACCTTCACTACAGTGGTAGCCGTATCCTTGACAGCCTACTTCTGGACTATTCCACTCTCGCTGTACTACTTCAATACGCTGACTACCTACAGCATTTTGCTCAACATCGTGGTCACGCCGCTGCTCACTGTCATTAGCCTAGGTGGAATTTTCAGCGGCCTGGTGGCGGTTGTTTCACCCGGCATAGCCAGTATGCTGGCCTGGTTGCTCTGGCTGCTACTCATCTGCTCATCGGGCTAGTGCATTGGGAAACTAACTTAC
>JAAUUR010000123.1 GCA_012031045.1 Leptolyngbyaceae cyanobacterium SM2_5_2 | reverse complement strand
CGGTAGCCTTAACCCAGGCCAGAACAACTTTGGCGGCGTTGGTTCACCTACGGGCGGGCCAGAGGGCTCGTCGTTTCCTACGGCGCGGGTGGGGGTGCGGGCCCAAATTCAGCACCTCAAGGCCTACGGCAGTGTAGAACCCTTGCGACAAAGCACCGTTGACCCGCGCTTTCAATTTGTTAAACGCGGGGTTGCTCCCCTGGTGCAGCAGCTTACAGGCCGGTGGAATGCCGACCCTGAATACGGGCGCAAGATTCTTGCCTTTATGCGCCGACTTTATGAGTCAGCCGCACTGCTGTAGCCTGAAATCTTTCTGCCTAAGCTGTGCCCATCCTGGCAAACCCTGCTACCCTGAATGTCTGAATATCTACCTCGCTACCATGACATGGTGAAATCGCCAGTGCTAGCGCCGTTTGAACTACTTTGGGCATTAATTGGCCTGGTGCTGACCATCGTGGCGACCTGGATGGAGGCATTTACCCTAAACCCACCCTGGGCCTGGGGCCAAACGGGAGTAGCCCTGGTATCGCTGGGCGTGAGCTTTCAGGTTGGGGCCGTGCTGCTAACTGGGTGTGTAGGCGGCAAAAATGCGGCGGCTCTCTCACAAATTGCTTACCTGGTTCTGGGCTTAGCGCTGTTTCAGGTGTTTGAGTTCCCCGTGTTTACCCAGGGCGGCGGCTTGAGCTATGTGCGCGAACCCGGATTTGGCTACCTGTTGGGGTTTGTGCCAGGTGGTTGGCTGTGCGGTTATCTGGCCTTTCAGGAGCCGCCCAAGCTAGAGTCTCTAGCCTTCTCTGGGCTGTGTGGGTTAGGGGTAGTGCATGGCTGCGGGCTGATTTATCTCACCCTGGCATCCTTATTAGGCTGGCTACAGACCGTTACAGCCTCCTATTGGGCGCTATTGTTGAATTATTCTATCTTGCCGTTGCCAGGGCACTTGGTGGTTGTTTGTGCCGTCGCGGTGCTTTCCCTGGCTTTGCGGCACCTGCTGTTTTATTGAACTCATGGCCCTTCGCAACCGTTTTTTTTGGATAGCTGCCGTAATTGGGCTGGCGCTAGACCAAGCGACCAAATTTTGGGTTGCCCAAACCTTTGAGTTGACGACTCCGCCCGATTCCATCCCCATCTGGCCCGGAGTGTTTTACTTTACCTATGTCACCAACACTGGTGCCGCTTTTAGCCTATTTAGTGACAATGGCGAGTGGTTAAAGTGGCTGTCGATGGCGGTAAGCCTGGGGTTAGTGGCCCTGGGCCTGTGGGTTCACCTACCCAACCGTTGGGAGCAAGTTGGCTACGGGCTGATTCTCAGCGGTGCCCTGGGCAACGGCATCGATCGGGTGCTAGCCGGTGAAGTCATCGATTTTTTAGACTTTCGGCTGATCCGGTTCCCTATCTTTAACCTAGCCGATGTGTGCATCAATATTGGCATTATTTGTTTGCTGATTGCGGCGCTGAAATCCCCTCAAAAAGGGAGCCGGGAGGGGTAGTTGAGAGGGCAGAAGGATGAAGGCAGAGAATAGAAGATTTACGTAGGGTGCATTCGCACCGCAATGCACCCCATGAGGACGATTCATCCCTCTGCCTTCTGCCCTCTGCCTTCATCCTTAAATCTGGTCTTGGCAGCGGCAAACGCATCTTTCATGGCGGTTTGAATTTTGTCTGGGTCGGGCTTTCTACCGCCCATCAGGTCGCCAAAGTAAACGCAGGCTCCTTCGCCCAAGGCCCAGGTGTAGGCGGCGGCCCAGGAGGCCGCAATAATGCTGCCCAGGCCAGGGATGAATTTGATCAATTCCCGACCAATGGCCTGGGCAAAGAAGCCCCCCAGCGATGGCGCTAGCCACTCCGCCCGCTTGGGCAGGGCTGAGGGTTTGGCCATAGAGTTTGCCTAGCAGCCCCACCATCGACACTTGCAGCGCCGTGAGCACGGGCATGGTGGCAAAGGGTAGGGGCACAGCGGCCAGAGTCGCCGCCATGATGGCAAAGGCGGATACGTAGTGTCGCCCTACATCTCGATAGAGGTTGCCCAGTTGGTTGGCGGCCTCTTTTTGTTCATCGAGCAGTTGGTAGAGAGCGTGGGCTTCAGCCTCAGGCAAGAGTTCGGCCAGGGCATCACGCAAGGCTTCCAGGCCATAAAAGACTGGGGTAAAGCCGTCTTCTTCCAGGGTGAAGTCAATCAGCACAGTGCGATCAGCGATGGCTTGAAAGTTGGCGGCAATGGCCTCAAACGGACGGGTGACCGCCTCTAGTTCAGGCGGGTAGGGGGGGTGGTTTTCTAGACTGGCAGGATACACCTCATGCCCTGAAGTAACGGCCAGCAGGCAGGGAATCGTTGGAAACTGCTGACGCAGCTCTTTGGCCATGTGGCGCAGGGTATCGGTGGCAAAATCGGTAATTTTGACTGTGAGAATCAATATCCGGGCCTTGCCAGTATTGGCCTTTAGATCCCCGACTAACTCGGCCAGAATCATGGCGGTGTTCTGAGCGATGTCTCCTAGCCCAACGGTGTCGGTAAAAATTAGCAGGGGTAGATCGTCCGAGGGGTAGGCATAGCATTGGGTGTTTTGGGTGTGGGGCTTAAAGCCCTGGCCAACAATTTCCGCAGACACCCCGGTTAATGCCCGCACAATGGAGCTTTTCCCCACCTGGGGCTTACCGATTAAAACGGCTTCTGTAGTCGGCAACTGAGCGCGAACTTGCTCCAGAATTTCGGCAATTTTAGCTTCATCCACCGTAAACCAGCGGTTGACCCGTTGGGCAGGGCTGAGTTGGCTAATCTGGCTAGTGACAGATTGCCATAGGCCTGCTAAAGATGTCTGCGCCCGGTGCCTAGGCTGAGCGTGGGGATCAGGCGATTCTGAAGGCGGTTTAGTACCCATGGGTAACTCTATGGTGATGAAGCAGCCCTACATTCCCATCCTATAGCTTGGCTAAGGCTTATCCATAGCTCGGTCATCCGCCGCTAACCCGTAAGGGGTTGGTTGGGTTGCCGCCACTGAGGATAGGCTTCAGACCAAGCTGGAGCCAAGTGCAGTCGGGATCGCGATAACTCGTTCCGTTTGCGCCCACAGTGGTGTACATTATGAGAAAATTATGACAAGTGTTTAAGGAAAAACTCTTTAGGAGGTCGTGCACTATGGACTGGCGAGTTGTTGTCGTGCTTCTGCCTATCGCAATTGCGGAAGTTGGGCCGTGTTTAATATTGGTCGGGCTGCGCTGGGCCAACTGCAAGCCTTCCTTAATCGGGAAGCCTAGGGTCGGTATCCTGACCGGTTTGCTCACACTAGCTTTAGAGATCCGCTCCTCAGACCGCCATATGTCGTACTGGGGAGTTTTTTGTGTTCAGTATTCTGAGTAACCTAGTTCCACAACCTAGCCTAAAACCGAATTCTGCAATCCGGTTAATAGGTTCTAGGGCCACACCCATTGGCTGTAAAGAATTCAATAATTACCATTGCTGTAGTTAAAGCTACAAAGTCAACTCGTTATTTTTACGAAAGCTTAATATTTTCTCGCCACTGATCTTAATTCCTTCATGGAATTGTCATACAGGAATGTGTACGAAGGCAGAGTAGGAGGATTTCCTGGCTAGAGGAATTACAGGCTTGCGGTGAGAAGGATCTGAACCACATATGTCCCGCTCAACGCGCTAAGGCTTGGTTTCTCCAAGCGGTCTGTACTGGCGTTTGCATTAGAAATACTGACTCATGCCAGACTGGTCGCCCCACGGTTAAAGACTGGCCACATGGTTCCGCCTCCTGCGTGCATCTGATGAAGGCTGGCCTGCTGGAACTCGCTCTACTCTGCTCTGTTTGGTTGTCCTTAGCATCTCCAAAACTTACTATGGCTAACAATCACGTTATTTTCATTCACCCCGATGGCACCAGCCCGGCCCACTTCGGTGCTGCTCGCTTGGCCAGTGCTGGGCCTGATGGCCGCCTAAACTGGGATACCCTCGATGAAGCCAGAGTTTACCTTGGCCACATGGAAGATCAGGTTACTGGCACGTCTAACGGTGGAGCCGTAACCCACGCTACTGGGGTTAAGGTCTATGCCGAGTCCTTTGGGCTTGAGGTGGTGCGCGACGAGAGCGGTAACCCCGTAGTAGACCCGACAACTGGGCGGGTTGTAGAAGCAGAACTCACGGCACTTTCCGGCACTAACCAGACCATCATGCAGGAAGCCGTAGCCGCTGGTAAAGCCACTGCACTCATTAACTCTGGGGTAATCGCTGAGCCCGGCTCTGGAGCCTTTGCAGCCCAGGTGGGCCAGGCCGATGTACCCGCCGGGGCAACGGGCTTTGCCGCCTTCCCCCGCGGTCAGTTTGCTGAAATTACTCGTCAGGTGGTTGAGTCGGGCATTGATGTGATCTTGGGTGGTGGTCTGGTCAACTACCTGCCGGTGGGCACCGAACCTCCCGAAGGTGCCGTCTACGCCGAGTCTGCCGCTCAACTAGATGCCATTTCCACTGCTGGCAACATTCGCCCCAGCACCAACCTGATTGAGCTGGCCGAGAGCCTGGGCTACACCGTGGTGTACACCGAAGAACAGCTCAATGCCGTAGCCGCCGATCCCAACGTCACCAAGGTGCTGGGCATCTTCGCGAACGAAGACACCTTCAATGACAATATCCCCACGGCCCAGGGCAACCTGCGCGGGGTAGAAGAAAACCTGGTGGCTACCGGCACCCCCAATTACGTGCCCACCGCACCCACCGTGGGCGAAATGCTGCGGGCGGCTCAGACCATCCTGGAGCGCAACCCCAACTTTGCTAACGGTTCGTTAACCGTGCTTGAAGAAGAGGGTACCGACAACTTCGGTAACATCAACAACGCTTCCGGTACCATAGAGGCCTTATTGCGTGTCGATGAGGCGGTGGGTGCAGCCCTGGAGTTCTACGAGCGCAACCCCAACACCCTAATCATCACCGCTGCCGACAGTGATGCTGGCGGTATGCAGGTAGATGACTCGGATGAAACCGTGGGCACTTTTACCACCAACCCCACTGGCTTGGATGACCCCAATGTCCCCGACTTTGAGAATCCTGGGGATGGCCAGCAGGGCGTTGGTACCGCTGCCTTTGTGACCCAGCCCTCTACCAGCGGCAACGCCTACAACTTCGGGGTGGCCTGGGCCGCTACCCCTGACTTTGCAGGGGCCATTGTTACCAAAGCCCATGGTTTAAATGCCGACCTGTTACCCGCCGTTGTGGATAACACCGATATCTACCGAGCCATGTACGAAACCCTATTTGGCACCGAACTGCCAGATCGGGAAGTGCCTGAGTTCATTCCGGCTCCAGAACCCACCGCCGAGACCGGCAACGTCATCTTCATCCACCCGGATGGCGCTGGCCCCGCCACCTACGGCTTTGCTCGCTTTGTCTCCCAAGGCCCCGATGGCCGGTTGAACTACGACCAGATGTCTAACTCCGGGGTGTATCTGGGCCACATGCGCAACCAGATTACTGGCACCTCCAACGCCGGTGCCGTAACCCACGCCACCGGGGTCAAGGCTCAAGCTCGCTCCTTTGGTTTGGACGAGTTTGGTGACCCGGTGATTGCCCGCAACGGCAAAGTCGGCACCACCGTCCTGGAAGATGCCATTGCGGCGGGTAAAGCTACCGCCGTCATCAACTCTGGCTTTATTGCTGAGCCTGGCACTGGCGCATTTTTAGCCCAGGTTGAAAACCGCAGTGACGTGGAGGGCATCACCCTGCAAGTGCTGGAATCTGGTGTGGATGTGATTTTAGGCGGTGGCGAAATCCACTACCTGCCCGTGGGCACCGTGGGCCGCTTTGGTCAGGAAGGCATTCGTACCGATGGCCGTAACCTGATTACCGAGGCCGAGGCCGCTGGCTTTACCGTGGTCTATACCCTTGAGGAACTGCAAGCCATCCCTGAGGGCACCACTAAGCTGCTGGGTGTTTTCGCGGCTGAAGATACCTACAACGACAACCCAGAGGAACTCAACCAGTCCCTTGGCCTGGGCAACTACGGCCAGATTCTCCCCGATGGCACCGTAACCACCCCCCCAACCGTTGCTGAAATGCTGGCAGCCGCCCTGTCTATTCTCTCAGCAGATCCGGAAGGGTTCATGGTCGTGCTAGAAGAAGAAGGCACCGACAACTTTGCTAACGACAACAACGCCAGCGGCACCCTAGAAGCCGCGCTGCGGGCCGATGCGGCCTTAGGTGTGGCGCAGGACTTCATCCGTAACCAAAACCCCAACACCCTGCTAATTACCGCTGCCGACAGCGAAGCTGGTGGAGTACAGGTTTGGCAGCCCACGCCCTTTGCGCCTACTCTGCCCGAAACGGTTGAAGGCCCCCTCACTCTGGGCACCAACCCCACCGCCACCGAAACTGCCCAAAACCCAGTTGATGGCGTGAATGGGCGCATTCCTCCCCTAACCACCTTTGCGGCTCAACCCAGCTTGGATGGTGATATGGGCAATTTCGTTGTGTCCTGGGCGGGCGTTAACGACTTCTCTGGCAGCATTGTGGCCAAGACCTACGGTTTGAACGCCGATTTGCTCAACTCTACGGTGGACAACACCGAGATTTACCAAATCATGTACCAGACTCTGTTTGGCATCGGCTCTCTGCCCGACTACCAGGACGGCACCAACGAAGCCGACGAGCTAACCGGCGGCGATAACAACGATGTAATCGTGGCCTTTGGCGGTAACGACACCGTCACCGGTGGCCTGGGCCATGACATCCTCTTCGGCGGCGAAGGGGATGACCTGCTGCGCGGCGGCATCGGCAACGATGAAATCAGCGGCAGCCGTGGGGCTGATACGGTGGTACTGGCCGCTGGCGAAGGCAACGACACGGTGGTTGACTTTGAGGTTGGGGTCGATTTCATTGGCTTAGCTGATGGCCTCACCTTTGGCCAACTCACCCTCAGCGGTGAAACCATCCAGCTCGGCACCGAAACCCTGGCTACCCTGGTAGGTGTAGATACCACCACCCTGGGCGAAGCCAGCTTTGTGGTGGTCTAGACCGTCGGGACAGAACCCCGGTTTCTCGCTCAGAAGGCACATCTAAGAAACCGGATTTCTAGATCCACTCATAGAGAACAATCCCCTAGTTGCCGGTAACTGGGGGATTTTTTGATTGCCGGTTCAATCCATCGCCAGTGCCTTTAGCTGCGGCATCAGTTGCTGAAAGGCAATCCCCCGGTGGCTAGAGGCTTCCTTTTGCTGGGGCGACATTTCCGCAAAGGTCTGCCCTACGGCGGGCACGTAGAAGATGGGGTCATAACCAAAGCCGCCGGTTCCTTTGGGATCCGTGAGAATTTCGCCTCGACAGATGCCCTCAGTTTCCAGGGCAATGGTGCCATCCGGGCGGGCCAGGGCCACAGCGCAGACAAATTGAGCACCGCGTTGGGCTATTCCCGCTAGTTCGCTCAATACCCGGTTAATGCGGGCCTGGTCGCCGGTGGCATAGCGGGCCGAGTAGAGGCCGGGAGCACCGTTGAGAGCATCCACCTGGAGTCCAGAGTCATCGGCGATCGCCCACTGCCCCAGAGCCTTGGCCACCCCCGCCGCCTTCAGGCGAGCATTTTCCAAAAACGTTGCTCCGGTTTCGTCGATGTCTAGCTCCTTGGGCTTTAGCTGTAAATCCCAGCCCAGATCTCCCAGATACGCCTGCATTTCCTTGAGTTTGCCAGGGTTCCCCGTAGCAACAATAACGGTGGGCATAGGCTTGGGTACATCCTCACAGCAATTCATAACCCATTGATTGTAGTCGCCCCTGCCCCTCGGTAAAATGTCACACAGCCCAATGCACGATGCTCCCAAACCTGATAGCGTGATGGAACAGTTGCCCACCACGAGCAGGTTTCTCACCCTTGACCCATCCCCGCCGTTCTAAAGGCTCAAACTATTGGATTCTGGCCCCCTACGTGCGGCAAGAGTGGCGCACCATTGCCCAGGCGATGGTAGGCACCATCATTTTCGTGGGTTACTGGCCGATTTTGGCCTGGCTGTCGGGCCAGGCGCTGGCTAAGTTATCCGCCGGGGATGTGCAGGCCGTGTCTCGGCTAGTGGCCATTACCATGGCCGGGTTTGCGGTGCAAAAAGTGGGGCAGTACATTCAGGATGCCCTGATGTCGAAGGCGGCCCTGGAAGTGGCATTCAACGTGCGGAAGGATGTCTACACCCACATTCACCGGCTCAGCCTGTCCTACTTTGAGCGCAGCCAGACGGGGGATTTATCCTACCGGTTAACGGAGGATATCGACCGGATTGGCGAAGTAGTGCTGAAGCTATTCCACGACTTTATTCCCTCCATGCTGCAACTGGTGGTGGTGGTGGGCTATATGGTCTACCTCAACTGGCAGTTAACCCTCACGGCCATGGTGCTGATTCCGCTGCTGGCGGTGCTAGCGGGCTGGTTTGGCAGCCAGATGCTGAAGTTTTCTCGCCGCAGCCAGAATTTGGTGTCGGATCTGTCCTCCCTGGTGACTGAGGTATTTAGCGGCATTCGCCTAGTGCGGGCCTTTGCCGCCGAAGCGTACGAGATTGAGCGGTTTACCCAGGAAGCCGAAAAAATCGCCAGGCCAAGTATCGAGCCGCCTGGTTGCAGGCGGTGCAGTACCCGGTGGTGGGCTTTCTCTATGGCCTGGTGGTGGTGCTGATTTTGCTGATGGGCACCTGGCAAATTTCCCAGGGCAACCTAACTGGAGCCTCCTTTGGTAGCTATGTGATTGCGGCGTTGATGCTGATTGACCCGGTCAACCACTTCATCCACAACTACAGCGAGTTCAAGCAGGGCGAAGCGTCGGTAGACCGCATTGTGGAGTTACTCGACATTAAGCCTGCCGTGCGAGAGCTAGCCAACGCCATTGACCTACCGCCGGTGACGGGGCGGGTTGAGTTGCGCAACGTTACCTTTGGCTACGATGCTACCGAACCGGTACTGCGCAACCTGGATTTAGTTGCTCTCCCTGGCGAAAAAATTGCCCTGGTGGGCGCTTCCGGGGCTGGCAAGTCTACCCTGGTCAACCTGCTGCCCCGCTTCTACGACCCCCAGACCGGCCAGGTGCTAATTGACAACGTGGATATTGCCACGGTTACCCTGCGTAGTCTGCGCCGCCAGATCGGCATTGTCCCCCAGGAAACAACGCTGTTTTCTGGCACCATTGCCCAAAACATTGCCTTTGGCCAGAAAAACTTTGACCTGGCTACCGTAGAGGAGGCTGCTCGCATTGCTAACGCCCACGGCTTTATCAGCCAGTTTTCCCAGGGGTATTTCACCTGGATGGGAGAGCGAGGGGTGAACTTGTCCGGTGGGCAGCGGCAGCGAGTGGCAATCGCCCGCGCCGTCTTACTCGACCCCCGCATTCTCATTCTCGATGAAGCTACCTCGGCCCTGGATGCCGAATCTGAAGCCCTGGTGCAGGAAGCTCTTGAACGCTTGATGGCCGATCGCACCGTGTTTATCATTGCCCACCGGCTAGCTACCGTGCGCCGAGCCGACCGAATCCTAGTCATCGAAAAGGGTCAAATCATTGAATCGGGCACTCACAGCGAGTTGCTGGCCCAAAAAAGCCGCTATGCCCAGTTTTATGCCCAGCAGTTTGCGGTCGAAAGCCGCGCCTAGGGAATGGGCGGCCTGCGGCAAATTTTGGCCCATTGCGCTAGGTCGATAATCCCCAATAAGTACTAATACACACTACCCTAGAGAAAGTGCTGCTCGGTACCTGATCATGCGATTGTCCTCTGTTCCTGACGCTAATTCTTCCTCAGGCAAGACTGTCTATCATGACAGCCGCTTTGATCGGCTGTTTATCTGGTTGTTTAGCCACAAAATGGCCAAGGCTCTGGGCCGCCGCACTGGCCTGAGGGGTTATAACGGGTTTGTGGATCTCTCCAAGCAAATTATGCAGGGGCGGAATGCAGAGGAGCAGCAGGCTCTGGTCGCCGTTGTTCTGAAGTCCCTGGTGCCCGCTCAGGTGCTGTGGCTAATCCGCAATCTCTTTTCACCGACTCAGTTGGTGTGCGAACTCAACGCCTGGTTTGCCACCCGGCTGTTTGAATGGCTAGTTGGCCCCTGCGAAGTAGTTGAGGTAGACGTGCCCGATGGCCAGAGCCTGCGGCGACAAAAAAGCGGGGTTCACATCAAAAAAATGCCGCTATTTAGATGAAAGTCGCTGCGTTGGCCTGTGCATTAACATGTGCAAGCTGCCCACCCAGCGCTTTTTTACCGAAGACTTTGGCATCCCCCTGACTATGACCCCCAATTTTGAGGACTTTAGCTGTGAGATGGTGTTTGGGCAACCGCCACCGCCGTTGGACACCGAGGCGGCTTACCACCAGCCCTGCTTGGCCAACCACTGCTCGCTAGCCTCTCCTGAGGCGCAACCCTGCCCAAAAGTGAGACATTAGTATAGGAAGGCGGAGGACGGAGGACGGAGGGCGGAGGGCGGCAAAAAAGGAGCGAACCGTGAGATTAGCCGCTCCCTGCTACAGACTCTTTCTCCTAACCGTAGGGTGGCACCACCCACCACAACCCAAACCACAGGCGTGCTACGGCCTAACCCGGTGTGTTACCCGGTGCAGTAACACACCCTACCCGCTATTGAAGCTGTGACTCTGTCACCCACCAGGCTTACTTTTTCTTGCTGGACTTCTTAGTGGCTTTCTTCTCTGGAGTCGCTGCCACAGGCGCAGCGGGTTCTTCAATCGGAGTTGCGGGTTCTTCAGCGGGCTGGGGATCTGCTTTTTTCAGCCCCGCCTGAGCCGCCACCTCTTCAGCAAAGTTGGTTTCTTCTTTCTCGATGCCTTCACCCAGCACAAAGCGGGCAAAGCGGCGCACCTGAATGTTCTCGCCAAGCTGGGCCACGGCCCGCTTCACCAACTCATCTACCGAGATGTTTTGATCCTTAATGAAGGGCTGATCCATCAAGGCCAGCTCTTTAAGGCGCTTTTGAATGCGGCCATCGACAATTTTTTCCCGCATGGCTTCGGGCTTGTTGGCCAGATCATCGCGGCCCATTTCGATGGATTTTTCCTTAGTGACCACCTCTTCAGGGATGTCGTTGACCCGCACATACTCCACATTGGGGCAGGCCACAATCTGCATCGCTACATCGCGCACCAGGCTCTTGAACTCTTCCCGGCGAGCTACAAAGTCGGTTTCGCAGTTAACTTCTACCAGCACACCGACCCGATCTCCCGTGTGGATGTAGCTGCCGACAATCCCCTCAGCCGCCACGCGCCCTTCTTTCTTGGCCGCCGAAGCAATGCCCTTCTGGCGCAGCCACTCAATGGCTTTCTCGATATCGCCCTCGGTTTCTTTCAGGGCTTTTTTGCAGTCCATCATGCCCGCGCCGGTTTTGTCGCGCAGGTCTTTAACAAGTTTTGCAGAAATATCTGCCATGGTGATTTAACGTCCTAACGCGCTATCGTCGAACTCAACATAAACCAAGGGGTATACCCTTACCCAGCTTAAACCCCCACTGCCCTCTTCATGAGGTTAACTCCTGGGGAAGCGAAGAAAATCTTCGCCCAAGCGAGGTATCCATTTAAGCCGGAATAGCTACAAGACTTGGAATCTAGGAGCCAGAAGCTAGGAGTATCGCTATGACTAGCTTCTAGCTTCTAGCTCCTAGCTCCTATGACTAGCTTCTGGCTCCTAACTCCTAACTCCTAGCTCCTAAATTCTTTCACAGAGCCATGTCCCATCCAACGTTCGCTCTGGCACCCTCGCCGACCTTACTCCTCGTCATCCTCATCGGCGGGAGGAATGTCGAAGCTGTACTCTTCTTCGTCTTCGGCCCCCTCGTAGTCGTCGTAGTCTTCATCGACGTTAGCCTGGCCACCGTGGGAGCCTTCGTAGATAGCATCAGCCAGCTTGCCCAAAATCAGCTTGATGGAGCGGATGGCATCGTCGTTGCCGGGAATGGGCACGTCCACCAGGTCGGGGTCGCAGTTGGTATCCAGCAGCGAGATGATGGGAATGCCCAGCTTGTGGCACTCAGACACAGCGTTATATTCCCGCTTAATGTCTACAACGATGGCCACATCGGGCACCCGGCGCATGGTTTTGATGCCGCCCAGGTACTTCTGTAGCTTGTCCAGCTCGCGCCGCAGCACCGCCGCTTCTTTTTTAGGCCGCAGCTCAATCGCGCCG
>JAAUUR010000122.1 GCA_012031045.1 Leptolyngbyaceae cyanobacterium SM2_5_2 | reverse complement strand
TTGGTCATTCGCCAGGTACTAGAGCCTGATCAACTACCGAAATTAATTATTTGGGCTGATGGCGCTAGGGCATTTAACAGTGGGCGGGAGGATGTCACCTTCAACGCCATTGTGGCCTCACCAGGGTATCGAGAGTTGATCAGTCAGCGGGCTGAAGCTCAGGCAGAGGGAGGGGCTCAGGCTAGCGAAGCAGAGACGGCGGAAGTTGGCCCCACGGTTGACCAATCCCTACCCAATAGCTATGCGGCGATGGATCAGTGGATGAGTGACCAGATAGCAGGGTTCTCGGCGGTGTATGGCGATCGCGAACGGCTGAAAAATTGGGTACAGGATCGGTTCTTGGCATTCTCCCCTGTAGCTGAGAACGGGCTTTTCACCGAAGAAAAGCTGGATGCCCCCATGCCTGAAGGTAGCGCCATCGACTTTGACGGCTTTTTACCTCTGGCTCTGCGATTCAACCCGGCCACCTACTACCAGACCTATGCCAGGGTACCGGGCACCTACGACGGCGATTATGAGGAGTTCCGCCTTGATGGGGTGCAGGCTGAAGCCTTTCAAGCCCTCCTAGAGTTCACGCAGGCCAAGAACATCCCCATCGTGTTCGTTAACACTCCCCTTACTGACGAGTACCTGGATGACTACCGCCAGCAGGCTGAAGCCGAGTTTTTGCGCTACATGTTTATGCTGTCTACCACGGAGACCGGCTTTATCTTTCGTGACCTGGGGCAAGCCTGGCCCCAGCGCTACGACTATTTTTCTGACCCCAGCCACCTGAACCGCTACGGTGCGTATCAGGTCTCCAATCAGCTGGCCCAAGACCCATTGATTGACTGGCCAAAATCGGCCCCCCCTGCATCGCCATGATTCTGCCCTCTATTGTCTATGGCTTGTTTTTGCTGAGTGTAATCGGCATTTTTTGGGCTTTAGAATCGCTCCAGGCCCGCCTTTGGCTGCTCTTGGTAGCCAGCTTAATTTTCTATGCCTCCTTGCAGGTGCAGTATTTGCTGCTGATGGTGGCGCTGATGCTGGTCACCTTCTTCGTTGGCAATGCCATAGCGGCCCCGCTGGACTGGCGCACCCCCAATTCCCGCTGGCAAATTGCCGAGCAGGGCTGGAATCGTCGCCGCGCTAAGTTGCTGTGGCTAGGAATAGGTCTTAACGTAGCGCTGCTCCTGGGGTTCAAATATCTAGAAGGGCTGCTCCGCTGGCTGGGCTGGCTACCGAGCAGCACCACCGAAGCGGGGCTGGCCAACACCTTCACTGATATCATCATGCCGCTGGGCCTGAGCTTTTTCTGTTTTGAGTGCATTGCCTACCTGGTAGACGTCTACCGGGGGTCGCCTGCGGCCCTTAAGTTTGTGGATTTTGGGGCCTACAAGTTCTTCTTCCCCAAGCTGATTTCTGGCCCTATTACTCGCTTCCACCTATTTATCGACCAGGTAGAACAGCATCAGGCTCCGGGGCTCAATGGTGTGGTCGAAGGGCTGTGGTTAATCGCCTACGGGGCCGTGAAAAAGCTGCTGATTGCTGACCACATTGCTATCCTGGTCAACCTCAGCTTTGACAACCTGGAGCGGGCCGGTAGTGCCGATATTTGGCTGGCCACCTTGGCCTATGGCCTTCAACTCTACCTCGACTTTAGCGCCTATGTGGATATTGCTCGTGGCAGTGCCCTGCTGCTGGGCATTACCCTACCGCAAAACTTCGATGCCCCCTACTTCACCACCAGCCTGGCCGATTTTTGGCGGCGCTGGCACATCACCCTGGGCGATTGGCTGCGCAACTACCTCTACTTTCCCCTGGGCGGGTCGCGTCAGGGGCTAGGCCGCACCTGCCTAAACCTGATGATTGTCATGCTGATCGCGGGTATCTGGCACGGTAACAACTGGGGCTTTTTGATCTGGGGAGCCCTCCACGGGGCAGGCCTGGTCGCCCATCGCCTCACCCAAGCCTGGAGTAAGGCCAAGCCTGAGGTCAAAACTTTCTGGGCCACTCTACCAGGAACAATCCTGGGCTGGGGGCTCACCCAGGGGCTGGTATTCTTTAGCTGGCTCTTTTTTCGACTACCCGCCCCACAGCAGTTTACCCTGGCCCTGCAGCGCTTTTGGGGCACCACCGCTGACCCCCAGTTCGCCCAGAAGGTCTATCTAGAGTCCCTCGGTTTTCGTTTTACAGAACTGCTGCTGTTGCTAGGGGGTGTATTTGGGCTAATGGCGCTCTCCTACCTCTTTAAGCGCGGCCTAAAACTAGAGTTAAGCTGGCCCCTAAAACTTCTACTAATTCCGCTGTTTAGCCTCTTAGCCTGGCTGCTTGCCCCCGCCGAAACACTGACCTATATTTACTTTGACTTTTAGATTTTATTGCCGCTGACTGCCGCCCATCGTTCTAGTCAGGTGAATCAGCTATGCTTCAAAGGCTATACGTTCACAATTTTAGATGCTTAGAGAATTTTGAGCTTTCTCTTAGAGATATGCCATCTGCCCTTCTAATTGGCAGGAATGGCTCCGGTAAATCAACTATAGCCAATGCCTTAGAATTTTTTCAAAATATTGGTCGAGGCACAAACAGAATTGGGCATCTAGTTCAACCCAAGGATTTTACCCAAGGCCGATTAAATGTCCCCATGCGGTTTGAAATAGAAGCTTTGCTGGATGAAGGATCATACAAGTATATCCTTGCCTTAGAGTTGCCAGATAACTTTAGAGAACTGCGAGTACTTGAGGAAGAACTATCAGTTTCAGGCGAATTAGTTTATTCTCGAAAAGAAGCGGGCGTTAACCTTAACTATAAAAATCGTGAGGACGAATTCTTTGTTGATTGGCATTTAGTTGCTCTGCCGCTGATTCAAATGCAAGCAGCAACTGATCCGCTGCGAGTTTTTAGAACTTGGTTGGCACGGATGATTGTTCTAGCACCAATCCCTGGTCTTATGACAGGGGATTCAAATGGTGAAACCCTGGACCTAGCCGAGACGGTTCCAACTTTGGAGAGTGGCTTTCTGGATTACTCAGTCGATATCCTGCTGCCTATGCGCATCCGTGATGACGTAGAGTTATGAGGAAAGCAAATAGGCAGCAAGAGCATATCCTGGTTTTACCTGAGGATAGAGCAAACGAGGAAATCATCAACGGCTTTATTAATAATCTAAATATAAATGCCAATATTATTGAGGTTGGGCGTCCATCCGGGGGGTGGAAAAAAGTTTTAGACATTTTTGTTAAAGCTCACATTCCTGAGCTCCGTAAACATCCCAAACGAATTATGATTTTGGTTATTGATTTCGACTTAGCACAGAATCGATTAGAGTACATTGGCAATAAGATCCCAGAAGATTTCAAGAATCAGGTATTTATTTTAAGCTCTTTTTCTAACCCAGAGAAACTACGCACTGAAGTCAAGAAAAGCTTTGAAGATATTGGAAAGACTTTAGCCCAGGATTGCTTTGATCATACCGAGACCCTTTGCAGCCATGAGCTACTTCAACATAACCAAAATGAGCTAATCAGAATAGCTCCCTTAGTTAGGCCATTTTTATTTGATTCTAACTATTAACATCATTGGTTATATTCTCATTGACAATGAGCGTTAATAGCATAGCGCCAGATTTTATAGTGTTCACCAATCCCCAACCCACCCTCCACACTCAGCGGCTGATTTTGCGGCCATTTTTGCTGACTGACGCACCCCTAGTAGCCGCCCTAGCCGGAGAACCAGAGGTGGCCGCCATGACCCTCTCTATTCCCTACCCTTACCCGGTAGCCCAAGCTAAGGAATGGATTTTACAGCGTCCACAAGCCTGGCAGGATGGCCAAGCGGTCAACTATGCCATCACTCAACGGGATGACATCCTCTGCGGCTCTGTAAGCCTGGGGGTAGATCGCCACCATAACCATGCCGAACTGGGCTACTGGATAGGTAAACCCTACTGGGGCCAGGGCTATGCCACTGAGGCCGCCGCCTTGATTGCCTTTGGGTTTGATACCCTCAAGCTCAACCGCCTCAACGCCACCCACTTCAGCGATAACCCGGCCTCCGGTCGCGTCATGGAAAAGCTGGGCATGACCTACGAAGGCCATCGCCGCCGCTTTACCCTGAGGGCAGGAAAATACCGAGATATCAAACTCTATGGCCTGCTCCAGGAAGACTGGCGCCAGGCTCACACGTCAGTATCTTCGGCATAACACCCGCCCACAACATCTCGGCCTCTAGACTAAGGCAACCTCAGGCTTTTCTAGGCTTGGGGCCGTAGAGACAATCGCCACCTGTTCCGGATTAGCCCA
The DNA here is from genome assembly GCA_012031045.1 of Leptolyngbyaceae cyanobacterium SM2_5_2. Lineage (GTDB taxonomy): Bacteria > Cyanobacteriota > Cyanobacteriia > Phormidesmidales > Phormidesmidaceae > Nodosilinea. The sequence continues at coordinate 7,867 of JAAUUR010000122.1, read as the reverse complement.
CAGAATCAGCTTAGGATCGTAGGGGCTGTTCAGGTAGCGATGCTTGGGCAAAATTCGCAGAGAAAGCCCCTGGAGGCCACTGGCTGTGTATTCCACTTCAATAACGTAGAAGCTTCTGCCCGTGGCATCTTGGCCCTGGTAAGTCATGGGTGTGGCAAAGCCAGTGTGAATTTCGCCATCCACGCCCACCGGTGCCTTGGTAAAGCTCCACCTGCACATCGTCGGGAGTAATGGCCCCCAGTTGGATACAGGCCACCACCTTAACGGGCTGATTCACCCGCAGATCCGCAGCGGCAGAGATGGCAATTTCCTCAAACCGAATATCGTACCAGCGATCCGTCAGGCGAGACTGCCAAACCGCCAGTTCCCGACCTGGGCCATAGTGTTGGGAGATCAGGGTTTGGGCGCGATCGCTGGCGGCAAAGTAGCCGTGGTTGGCATAGTCCTTCACCATGCGGGCCGTGTTGAACTGAGGAGTATTAAGGTAAATCGCCTGCTTCATTTTGGCCACCCAGCCGCGAGGAATCTCATCCTTGTCGCGCTCGTAGAAGAGAGGAACGATCTCTTTTTCCAGGATGTCGTAAAGCGCGTTGGCTTCCACATCGTCCTGGTAGTCGGGGTCGTCGTAGTCTTCGCCGTGGCCAATGGGCCAGCCGGTGCGGATGTAGTCGGCCTCATCCCACCATCCATCCAGCACGCTGAGGTTAGGCAGGCCGTTCATGGCCGCCTTCATGCCGCTGGTGCCGCTGGCTTCGCGAGGGCGGCGGGGGTTGTTGAGCCAGACATCGCAGCCTGCCACCATGTCGCGCGACACGTGAATGTCGTAGTTGGGCACAAACACAATAGAGCGGCTTAGCCCTTCATCGCGGGTAAAGTGGATGATGCTGCGAATCAGCTCCTTGCCAGGAATGTCCTTGGGGTGAGCCTTGCCCGCAATCACAAACTGCACCCGCCGCCCGTGCCCATCGCCGTTGATGAGTTTGCGGATGCGCTCCAGATCGTGCAGAAAGAGGGTAGCCCGTTTGTAGGTGGCAAACCGCCGGGCAAAGCCCACCGTCAGCACAAAGGGATCCAAACATTCCTGAGCCTCCGTTAGCTCACGAGCCGAGCCCCCCCGCTCTGTCAAGCTTTTGGCCAGGCGCTCCCGCACCACAACCACCAGATGCGACCGGCACTGTTCATGGTTGCGCCATAGTTCATCGTCGGGGATGGTGTGGACACGCTCCCACAGAGCAGCCCCAGGGTTGGCCTGCGACCAGTTGGGGCCAAGGTAGCGGTCGTACAGCGCCTGGGTTGATTTGGCCACGCAACTGCGAGCATGTACCCCATTGGTAATGGCGTGGACGGGAACTTCACCCAGGGGTAACCCCGACCACAGATGGCTGAACATATCGCGCGACACCTCCGCATGGAGTTTGCTAACGCCGTTGATGAAGGTGGCGGTTTTAATCGCTAGCACCGCCATACTAAACGGAGCAGAAAAATCCCCGGTATCGGTTCGCCCCAGGGCCAAGAACTCTTCATCCCCGACGCTAAAGTGCTGCTGATAGTGACCCAGGTAGTGCAGCACCTTCTCCGGCGGAAACAGGTCAATGCCAGCGGGCACGGGGGTATGGGTGGTAAACATTTGGCTGGCCTGGGCCACCTGGAGAGCTTCGGCAAAGCTCAGCCCAGCTTCATCCATAAAGACGCGAATCCGCTCTAGGGCCATAAAGGCCGAGTGGCCTTCGTTCATGTGGTAGGCCGTGGGGTTAAGCCCCAGTGCTCTGAGCATCCGAATGCCGCCAATCCCCAGCATAATTTCCTGGTGGATGCGCATGTCAATGTCGCCGCCGTAGAGCGATCGCAAATATCCTGGTCGTACTGGCTGTTGGGCTCAATATTGGTATCCAGCAAATAAAGCGGCACCGTGCCCACCTGCACCCGCCAGATGCGGGCGTACACCGTGCGCCCAGGATACTCTACGCCAATCCGCAACTCGTTGCCCTCCGCGTCGTGCTCCAGGTGTAGCGGCATGTTGTAAAAGTCGTTAATGGGGTAGCGCTCCTGCTGCCAGCCATCGGCGTTGAGGTACTGGGCAAAGTAGCCTTCTTGGTAGAGCAAGCCCACGCCAACCAGGGGCAGCCCCAAATCGCTAGCGGATTTCAGGTGGTCGCCCGCCAACACCCCCAGACCGCCAGAGTAGACCGGCATACAGGTTGTCAGGCCAAACTCCATAGAAAAGTAGGCGTAACATTCCTCCGGTGCTGGGTTAGTGCGGTACTTTTTGTACCAGGCGCGATCGCGCAGATAGTCCTCTAAACGCTGGGCCGCCCGATCCATCTGGGCTAGAAATCCTTCATCCTCAGCAATTTCATTCAAGCGATCCTGGCTGATGGTGCCGAGCATCAACACGGGGTTGTAGCGGCTAGACTCCCAAAGGTCAGCATCCAGCCGTCGAAATAGGTCTACGGTTTCCACATCCCAGTCCCAATGGAGGTTATAAGCCAGGGTGCGAAGAGCCTCCAGTCGCTGGGGCAGGGCAGGGGTAACGTTAAAAGTGCGAATGGGCCGCATAGGAGTCGAACCACAATGACATCAAGTGAGCTAGGCTCATTTTGCCGTTGATCTGTTCGTAGGCCACCACATTTAACACTCTCTTCCCAGGTCTTTGGTTATTTCCTGACATTGAACAGCCGAGCCGATCCAGCAAACCCTCAGATTTCAAGCCTTAGCTGGCCCTTGCGATCGATCGGTTCATCTCAAAATGAGCTTTAAAGTTTCAAGTTAAGACAAGACCTTGGCGCTTGTTTGGCCCAGCCTTTGCCCTGGTCAAGGACTCCTCACATATTCCCCCTACGGTAATGAAATCCCTACTAAAAGGTGTTGCAGCGGCGGATTCACTCAGGGAATAATCGAGATGAACTGCATACAGCATTTTCTAGTTGAGGTACAGCCCGCCTGCACAAATTAAGTGCGGCGTTACCTGCTGCCTGACTAGCGTTCCAAACCGCTGTAGGCCAGTTGATCGATCGTTATCGATCGTTGGTGTAGAAATTTTTGAGTACCGACCTATGAAACGGGATATGAACGAACAGAATTTAGTGGCTGCCACGAAACAGACCAACTCCTCTGAGGTGGAATTTGATCAGTGGGCCAGGGCTGTGCGTGAACAGATGGTAGCCGCACTGAAACGACGCGGCAATGGGTAAGATGGTCAGGCACTGGTGAATACCAGGCACTGTATAGATTAGCCGCTTAATCCCTACGGCTGTCGATTGAGGCTCCAGTCGTAGGGTAGATATTCAAGCTTGTAGTCGCCAGCTAAAAGATAGTTTTGGTCTTCAGCGCTGAGATACTGACTAATAAAGTTGAGGGTAGCTCGCTGTTTTGCGGTGCCGGTAAAGCCTTCCTCAACGCTGTATTGGAGCTTCCAGTCCTCTCCAAACCAGTCAAAAATGGCGGAAATAGCCACACGATTGGCGTTGCGGTCAATGTCCAAACCGTGGGGGCCAGCTAACCATTGCTGCACCTGCTCCTCGAGTTGCGCATCGAGGGCTGCCCCGGTATAGGGCTCTCGCCTTAGGGGTGGGCAACTGATGGCAGCACACACCAGCGCCGCATGGATGCGGGGCTCGACGAAGTCTTGCCGCAAAATATCGTGCTCAATAGCATCCAGGGTGAGGGATTGCCCCTTAACCTGGTGCTGCTTAAAATTCCACACCCCGACAATGTCACGAATACTGTTCTTTAGAGGCTCCTGGGCAATGATGGACTCCAGGGTTATCGCATTGTAGGCATTGATTAAAAAGGCGATTTGCTCGGCTTCCTCCCAGCCCTCGTAGGTAGCGGGCGAAACTGCACCAAGCTGGGCGATAAAGGCTTTTAACGGTTCTGGGTTGGCTTGTAGGCCGGGATAATCAACCAGGCCGTTGTCATCTACGTAGGTTTCTAAAATGCGGGCATAGTCGTCATAGACAAGGGGGGCCGCAGAATCTGCTGTACTGGCCGAGACCGAGGGAGTTTGGTGGCCTTGGGTTGAAATTGGCGCACTGGCACAACCAGACAGCAAGACAATGGCGCTAAGCGCCATGAATGACCTGGGATGGAACATAGCAAATCGCTCCTGTTGCAACTACATCCAACGGCGAAGAACCGATAGCACTTTCCTTAGTTATCAAGGATTTCCTTGGGATTGGCCTGACTTCTACCTAAGGGTTTGCTGAGGATTTGCTGAGTGCCGCTGGTTCCTCACCCAACTCCACAGCCAGCCCAGCACAAAGGGAAGCCAGAGCAGGAGTCGTTCATTCTGGGTGAGGTGCCAGGCAGTTTCGCGGGTTGGCAGTACAAAGTAGATAAAGACCGAAAGACTGCCGAGCCGTACCCCCCAGCTTTGGCTAGGCACCGCAAAGGGCACCATCCAGGTAAAGTACCAGCCGTGGACGATGGGGCTGAGGGTAAGCAGGATAAACCAGTAACCCTCGGCAAACCGCTGAAAGGTACGGGTGCGCCACAGTAGCCAGAGTATGCCTAAACCCAGGGGGATAGCATAGATCCAGTTAGCCTTGAGGGTGAGGGGCCAAACCTGGGCCACCCAGTAGGGCAGCCACTCGGCGCTGCGCCCATAGGCCACAAACATAGAGCGGGTAGGAATTAACGGGCACAGGCTGGCTCCACAAAAGGGCAGAGCCGCCAGAGTTATGGGCAGCAAACCAGCCACACCAAACCCCATCGCCTGCCATAGCTTAAATCGCCCCGTCGCCTGCCACACTAGCCACGCCAACATCGGCAATGATACCCACTTGACCGCAACGCTAACGCCAATCAGCAACGCACTCCCCAGCCAGGCCCGGGCCGAAGCAGGCACAGGTTCGATCTGGTGAGGTGGCGGCTCAACTAGAAACCAGGCGGCTACCAGGGGCAGAATGAACCAGCTGTCGTAGTGGGCACCGCCAACAAAGGAGTAGACGACAATCGGGTTCCAGGCATAGAGGGTAGCGCGGGCCAGTCCAAAGCGGCGGCTAAGCAGCCAGCAAACCAGGCCATCGGCCAGGCCAAAGGCGAGTTTGAACAGGTAAGGGCTGGGGCGATCGCCGCCAGCCCCCAAAACCCCAACTGAGTAATCGGCGGATAGATGGCCGTCACCTCTGGAAAGACCACCTGGCTCCACCAGTCCGTACGAAATGGCTCCAGCACCGGATCTGCAGGAGCCAGGTGGTAGGGGCTAAACCCCAGAGTCTGAATATAGCCCTCCCACAAATAGCGCCAGATGTCGTTGCCGGGGTGCATGGGCAACAGGAGGACCCGCGCAGTCACCGCTACGCCCCAAAATCCCCACGCTGGCACGGCGGATAAGCCCCAGGAGAGGGCAAAACCCATTCCCATGATCCCAGCCGCCAGCCAAAATTGATGCAGCGTTTCTACCTGGGTCACATCGCCGTGGGGGCGGATTAACGCGGCCCCCAGCACCACCAGCACCATACTGCTTAGCCGCCGCCAAGTCTGCCCGGTGGACGTTAACACGGGCTGGTCTACCATACCTTAAACCCTCGGCTAAGCCGTCGCCCATAGAGCTGCCCCAGGGTGCTGAGAATAATCACCCCGGCCCGCACACTACCGCGCAGGGTGCCAGAAATTTTAGAATGGCCGCCCCGTCGGGGGTAGTAGGCCACCGGCAATTCCTGAATGGCCAGACCACATTCCACCGCTCGCACCTGTATCTCTACCGTCCAGCCAAAGCCCCGATCTCGCAGTTGCATAGACTCCAGCGCCACCCGACGAATTAAGCGCAGCGGCCCCAAATCGCGATAGCGGTAGCCCCAACCCCACCAGATCAAGGTTGTAGCTAGGGCATTGCCAAAGCGCTGTACCGGCGTCAGGGCGGCGCGCCCGGCGGGGGTAGCGGTGCGATCGCCCAACACCAGATCGCCCCCCGCCGCCGCTAGGGTTAAAAACCTGGGTAGCGATTCCACATCGTCACTACCGTCACCGTCGCAGAACAGCACCCACTGGATGCTATCGGCCATGTCCTGTAGCCCTCGCCAACAGGCCCGACCATAGCCTGGAATGGGTTCATAAACCACCTCGGCCCCAGCCTTGGCAGCTAATTGGGCACTGCGATCGCGGCTACCGTTGTCTACCACCCGGATATGCCTCAGCCCCTGCCTGTGCAGGGAATGAACCACGCTGGCAATGGTAATCTCCTCGTTGAGGACTGGAATGATTACCACAATAGAGTCTGGATTTAGGAAGGGCACAGAGTTAATGATTACTGACTTCAGGCAAATGGCCGTGCCCAGCTAACGCGACATATCAAGGCTTTTACCCAGCCAAAACCGCTGGTTAAGCGTCCTTTGGCCTGAGTTTCATCGCCATGATCATGAGACAGGGAGGCAATAAGATTATCTACCGAGAAAAGATTGAACGCACGCTAAGCCCCAGCTTAGAGTTTGCTGAGAACAGTCTCAATCAGCCATTAACCAAACACTACGGTGCGATTGCCGTAAACCAGGGTGCGATTTTGCAGATGCAGCCGCACAGCGCGAGCCAGCACAATGCGTTCCACGTCCTTACCCTTGCGAATCAGTTCCTTGACATCATCGCGATGGCTGATACGGACAACATCTTGCTCAATAATCGGCCCTTCGTCCAAGTCAGAGGTGACGTAGTGGGCGGTGGCCCCAATAATTTTCACCCCGCGCTGGTAGGCCCGCTGGTAGGGGTTGGCCCCCATAAAGGCCGGTAAAAAGGAGTGGTGGATGTTAATCACCTGGCCAAAGTCGTGTAAAAAATCTGGTGACAACACCTGCATATATTTGGCCAGCACCACCAGATCGATGCCGTAGTCCTTGAGCAGGGCCAGTTGTTGCTGTTCTCCCTCGGCCTTGGTGTCTTTGGTAATGGGGACGTGGCGAAAGTCAATGCCAAACTGCTCGGCAATGGGCTTGAGGTGGGGATGGTTGCTGACGATGAGGGGGATTTTAGCCTTAAATTCCCCCGCTTTGTGCCGCCAGAGCAGGTCAAGCAGGCAGTGGTCTTGATGGCTCACCCAGATAGAAAGGCGCGGCACAGCGTCAGAAAAGTGGAGTTGCCAGTCGGCCCCCAGGGGTTGAGCAATGGCATTAAAGGCTGGCCCAATAATGTCACGGGGTAGGTTGAAGCCCTCTAGCTCCCACTCCAAACGCGACAAAAATAGCCCGGCCTCCGGATCGCAATGCTGATCAGCATGGAGAATGTTGCCACCATTGGCGTAGATAAAATTGGCAATCTTAGCCACCAACCCTTTTTGATCGGGGCAAGACACCAACAGCACAGCAGTGGGAGAACTCATAGCAAGACATCGATGTCACACCCGGCCTAGCCTACCATTCTCGCGCGGCTCAGTTGGTGGTGTCGGATTCACCGCTGGGTTGGGGAGACGGGGAGGAAGTGGGGTCACTATCTTCGGGAGCAGGCTCTTGAACCTCACTGTTAGCTGGGGTAGAGAGGCTGTCCGGATCTGAGTCTTCAACCTCTGGAGTCTGGAGTGAGCTTGGGTCTTCCGCCTCTGGCGATGGCGATGGCGATGGATCCGAGGTGTCTGGGACAGGCGATTCTACAGGCATCTTCCATTCCTCCAGGGGACGGTTGATGCCGTTGGCCACGTCACGATTCACCACCAGAACGCTGTACTCTGGACCATCAGGCTCTGGCGGCCAGCTTTCTGGGTCGATCACGGCATAGTTAGCGCTACCGCTGAAGTCTTCGCCGCCCAAAATCAGCACGTGCTCTGTGCCATCAGCCAGGGTTACGGTAACCCGTGAGCCAAGGGGTGTAGTAAAGCCAAACTCGTTGGTCTGATCTGGCCCATAGTTACCGTCTGCAAGGGCGCATCGGTATTCAGGCGACT
>JAAUUR010000121.1 GCA_012031045.1 Leptolyngbyaceae cyanobacterium SM2_5_2 | reverse complement strand
GCATTTGTAACGGCATTTGTAACGGCATTTTTAATGGTCTAATCAGCAACTACAGCCTTATAAACTCCTGAAATGAGGCTCCTGAAATGCAGCTGTTAAAGCAAATTCCCCCGAACAGCCTGCTCTGTCCTTTGAACTTATCCCTCTAGAATTCGTACAAAACAACGCCTTCAGTTGTATCAAAAGCAACTAATTTGTCGATTTTCCCTGAACCCCGATGAAATTACCTGGCGTTGCGATCGCCCCCACACCCACCCCAGGCCACCGTTGGAGCTGGGCAAAGAAGGGCGCTACACTAACTTCTGGGTTGTTTTTAGGACAGGATGACATGGGGCAAAACACCTCTGGGGCAGAACCGTCCCTGGAATTACGGGTGCAGACCCTGCGAAGCCAGCTCCAGGCCGCCAGCTACGCCTACTATGTGCTGGATAACCCCACCCTGCCGGATCAAGTCTACGACCGCCTCTACCGCGAACTGCAAGAGCTAGAGGCCGCCCATCCCCACCTGATTACCCCCGACAGCCCCACCCAGCGAGTGGGAGAAAAGCCCGCCACCCAGTTCACCTCGGTACGCCACAACATTCCCCTCTACAGCCTGGAGAACGCCTTTGACCTGGCCGAATTTCGCGCCTGGGAAGAGCGCTGGCGACGGCAGGCCCCCGAAGCCGAAGCCGTGGACTACGTCACCGAACTGAAAATTGACGGCTCGGCCCTGGCCCTAACCTACGAAAATGGTCTGCTGGTGCGCGGCGTCACCCGAGGGGATGGGGTTTCTGGGGAAGACATTACCCAAAACGTCAAAACCATTCGCTCCATCCCTTTGCGGCTTCAGACCGATGCTCCCCCCGCCGTAGTAGAAGTGCGAGGGGAAGCCTTTTTGCCCCTAAACGTATTTGCCCAAATCAACCAGGAACGGGAAGCCCGCGAAGAAGCCCCCTTTGCCAACCCCCGTAACGCCGCCGCCGGTACCCTGCGCCAGCTCGACTCCCGCATCGTGGCCCGCCGCCAGCTCGACTTTTTTGCCTACACCCTCCACTGGAGCACCGCCTCCCCCGCCTCCCCCCTCACCCAATGGCAAGCCCTCGAACTCCTCCAAACCCTGGGCTTTCGCGTCAACCCCAACCGCCAACTGTGTCAATCGGCGGCGGACGTGCAGCAGTATTACGAGTCCTGGTCTACCCAACGCGAGGGACTCCGCTATCTCACGGATGGCGTGGTGGTTAAGCTCAATGATTTCGCCCTGCAACGGCAGTTGGGCTTTACCCAGAAGTTCCCCCGCTGGGCGGTGGCGCTCAAGTATGCCGCTGAAGAAGTGCCGACCGTGCTAGAACAGGTCAGTTTTCAGGTGGGCCGCACCGGAGCTGTGACTCCCGTTGCTGAACTACGCCCGGTGCAACTAGCCGGAACCACCGTTGCCAGGGCCACCCTTCACAATGCCGATCGCATGGCTGAATTCGACATTCACCAGGGCGACACGGTGATTGTGCGCAAGGCTGGGGAAATTATCCCCGAAGTGGTGCGGGTGCTGGCGGAGTTACGTCCCCCCGGCGCTACTCTGGTGGCCATGCCAAGCCACTGCCCAGAGTGCGGTGCGGCCCTGGTCAAGCCAGAGGATGAAGCTGTGACCCGCTGCATCAATAGCTCCTGTCCGGCCATTGTGCAGGGAGCGATTATCCACTGGGCTCGCCGCGATGCTCTGGATATTGAAGGACTGGGGGAAAAGTGGGTGAAGCAATTTGTAGAGCAGGGCTTGGTGCATTCCGTAGCTGACCTCTACGAGCTAACGGTGGATAAGCTGCTGCCCCTGGAGCGCATGGGTGAGCAACTGGCGACCAAACTGGTGGGGGCGATCGCCGCCTCCAAAACCCGCCCCTGGCCCTCGGTACTCTACGGTTTAGGGATTCGCCACGTGGGTACCGTCAACGCCAAAACCCTGGCCCAGCATTTTCCCACCGTAGCCGCCCTGGCCACCGCCACCGCAGAGGACATCGAAACCGTCCACACCATCGGCCCGGAAATCGCTCAATCTGTGGCTCAATGGTTTCACCTGCCCGCCAACCAAACCTTAATTGAGCGCCTTAAGCAGGCGGGGCTGCAACTCGCCACCCCCGACGCAGAACAGCCCGCCGCTTTAGTGGATGGCTCCTTCGCTGGCAAAACCTTCGTGCTAACTGGCACCCTGCCCACCCTGACCCGTTCTGAAGCCGCCGAGAAAATTGAAGCTGCTGGCGGCAAAGTCACCAGCAGCGTTAGCAAAGCCACCGATTATGTTGTAGCCGGTGAAAAAGCTGGCTCAAAGTTAGCCAAAGCCGAGAAACTCGGCATTACTGTCCTTGGTGAAACGGAATTGCTAGAACTACTAAGCACAGGGTAAGAATTTTAGATTTATATCTGATGTGAATCAGAAACTCATGTAGCGAACTGAGCGTTAACCTCCTCCACTATATGAGCCTTGTGGGTAGAAGACTTATCTCTATGAGATCGAGAGATCCGGCTATTCCCAAACCCCTTGTATGGTAAACGCAGCCCAGTTGTAGGGGGTTTGCCAGCGGGGCTCGTTCCACATTGACCGCTGTGCTTCGGTCAGAGCCTCTGCTGGGCGCAAAGGGTTATCAGGATCGAGCATGAGCTGGTAGAACCGATTCATCGCTCGCGGGTGGCATCATCGCGCACGCTCCACAGACTAGCCACTACTCGCTCGGCTCCAGCATCAAACAGACCATTGGTGAGCCCAGTCATTCCTTCGCGGCCCACCTGGCCTTGACTAAGCCTGTGCGACAACCACTCAGAACAACGAGTTCTGTGGCCGACAAATCCATTTCGTTAAAAGCATAGGTGGGCGACAGCAATCCCGATTGCACCACCCCATTTTCATTAATACCTGACAATACGATGCCCGATCGCTCTGGAGCTTTGCTATTGAAAATACCGTGGGAGGCGAAGTGAACAATACGAAATCTGCCTAACTCAGGATCTAAAGCTGATTTGAGGCTAGCATCATATCCAAAGAATTTTTGTACCTGATCTGCTGGAATCAAGCTAGCTTCTAAAACCTCATCCAGCTCTTGCTCAGTAGCTGGAATTTGGCTGTAAAGAACTTCAACTTTGGATAATTCTGATGAGGTCATAGGCTCAGACCAGTCAAAAAACTTTGACTTCACCTACACGATTATCCTTATGGTTGAAGACAGGATTGGCAAAGAAAGCCAATTCTTTGTCTGCTTGAGGACGATTAGGAGCATTCTGGCGTAGGGCCACCAGTGTTGAAGCTGAGGGAAGATGGATAATCTCGTGATCTAGCAATAGCGGATTAATAACTTTTCCGTATTCGCCCAGAAGTGCAGATTCAGAAGGGGGATTGTTAGGGTTGGGATTGGGGAGTGCACTAAAAGGCAGATATTGTAAGAAACCATCAGCGACAATAATTAAGCGTTGGGTCTCCAGTTGACTGGCAACTGGGCCAAGAAGCATTTTGCTCAGTTCTGCGCCAATGTCAGCGGTAGTTCTTGGGCGAGCCCGACCGGGCGGCGAAGTAAGCATCTCGTAAAAGGCCTGAGCTTTTTCTTCGATAATTGCACGGGGTGGAAGCACATAGGTCTGTACATCACCATCTCCGCTCAACAACCACAAATAGCTGCTTTTCTCTCCCAAGAAAAACTGCAGCATCAAAGTGTCATCTTCTGCGATAACAGCTTGAATGTCAAGCAGGGATCGCGCTGGGGCGAACCTATCTTGAATAGAGGTATTGGTACCCGGTCGCTTGAAGCTAAAGGCCTTAGCTTGCTCACTAGCTTCGAACGCTAAAATGTCAAACCCAGCAGTGGAATTCTCCTGATGTTGTTGCAAAAGCAGACCAATGTAAAAATCAAAATATTTTTGTCTGCAAGCAAAATACTGAGTCACCGTTGCGCATCGACGCTCTGCTAAAGATTTATCATCGGCAGAAATTGACAGCCAAGGGTTCTCAGACTCGAAATTAAAACCAGCAGATATCGAGCCCTGATATGGAACGCCATAACCATAACCAAAGTCCAAAGATAGAACCCCCGAACCGCCGGATAACGACTCATTTGGGAATGACGACTCATTAAGCTGAATCGCCTCATTGATAGCTACTTTGGCACCTTCCTGATTACCTAGCATTGATTCTGCCAGGGCTATGCCATAAAAAATCTCCGCTCGTTCAGACTGTTGGAGGACAAAATCCTTGGGTTTCTTAACACTAATTTGCTCACTTAAATTCAAAGCATCTAAATATAACTGTTTTGCTATGTCGGACTTCTTTAAATAGATATGAGAATCCGCAGAGTTTAGCAAGGCGTTGAATTTTCGATTTAGTAGCAACTCAACAACAAATATATCAACGAATTCATCACCCAAGTAATCTTTGACTATTTGCAAATAGCGACTCAAAAAACCAATAGTACTATTGGCAACGTCGTCATTGCCTTCCTCAAGATGTCGATAAAATTCTGTAGCTTTATATAGTAATGGAATAGAAGAGTTATAAGCTTCAGATGCAGCCGAAAAGTCATTTAACTTGTAATGGGAATCTGCAATAGCCTTGAACAAGAAGCCCTTAATCCACTCAAAATCTTCAGTTGCACGAGTCTGATTAGGCCAGCTGTCTAAAGCTCCTTGGGCTAACTCAATCTGGCGCTGATGGTAATCGGGGGTATTTTCTTCAAATGTAGCACCCAAAGTAATGTCTTCAACAATATAGTTCAGAAAGATAGCGGAGCTTTCAACAAAATGCTCTACTTCCTCTGACTGATTGCCACTTAGGATTTCAAGCTCATCCAAGAATTTGAGAAGAGAAATTTTTGATAGGTCAAGAATTTTCTCAAGGCCTTCTAGACTCCATGACTGGGTTTCTGTATCATAGGCGGAAGGCAAAGCAGCATTAATTTCTTGCAGCAGTGGAACTATTTCTGGATTAGTATCTGCGAGCTGATTTTGTATAACATCGCTCGTAAGCACAAGTGAAGATTGATAAAGGAGATCATTCGCTTGTTTTCGAGTCAGTATTTCTAGAGATTCAAGTTCGGCTTCATAGATAGCAGCAGTTGATACTTCATCAAAATCAAAAAATAGAAGTCTAGATGCTTGAAGTCGATAGGCCTCAGGAATGCTCTGAAATATAGTGTTGGCAGTTCTACGTGCTAATTGAGGAACATCTTTAGTAAGCCAGGATTCTAAAGGTGTTCCAATGAATTCTCGCCCCACATTTATTAGGGGTAAATTGGGATCTGAACTCGCTCTATCTAGCTCTACAAGTTTTCTAATTGCTTCCTCATCATCCAAAAAGTTAATGAGAGAACCTGATAAATATTGGACAGACTTCGTAAGCTCTTGGGAATTAGCCAGATAGATACCTGCCTGATAGTCACCGAGAATACTATAGGTAAATACTGTATCTAGTAAAAGTCCTATCCTGACTGCTTCAACAACATGGCTTATTTCAACTTTCTCAGTTTTAGATCGATCAAGTTGCCACTCATCTGATAAGGATCCAAGAAAATCTTGACCTATTAAATCTACCAAATTCGACTGGGATTCATGAGCTGACAGTAGATCCAAGATTTTGACATAGTTTTCTAGAGCTTTTTGCGGCTCGCTTTGCTTCCTATAAACTTTGGCCTGATTTAGCAAAAAGTATGATTCCAAAGCAGGACTTTTGAAGTCTTGCAAAATCATCAGAGCATCTTCGTTATTTTCTTGTATTAAATCAGATGCGTTAACTGTATTGTCCGAAAGGTTATTTAAGATGGCAAGTGTGTTATTTAAGTTGGCAAGCGTTAAGACCTCTAATGGCTTATTTTTCCTGGCTTGAGATAGATTTCGCAACTCTACTAATTTGTCAAATACCCCCTGCCAATTCTCACTGGAAAATATACGCCCTTGGATTTGACTCCTTAAAGTCTGGTATGCTTCAACAGCGATCGTCATTTCAGTTGGTACAGATGGCTTTCCATCTGCACTGCCAGCACTTGTAAGCGAGGCCGCGACTCTTGTTTTTTGGAGACCAAGTTCAGCTAGGATCGTTGCCTTTTGCCCCTGACCTAAGAAATTTCCCTTAGTAAGGTTTGAGGTCAGAAAAAAATCGCCAGAAAAGTCAAATCCTAATCCCGCTGCAACTGAACCTGTGCTGCGCTCGGTAACGTTAACAATTACCCTTACCTTGCGGGGGTCTTCGGTGCCAGGCATTAGCCCTGGGGTGACATAAATTTGCAGGCCCCGCACCCGTTGGAAGTCCTGTTCAACCTGCGTCTGGTTGAACACATCCCCTGGCTGGGTCTGAAATTCACGCAAAATGACATACTCTTGGGTACGACCTTGTAAGGGGTTGCCTCCGTCATCTGTTGGTTCTCCCTGGTCGTTGAGGAAGCGCACCTGAATGCTTTCGATTACCCCTTCGGCTACTTCCAGGGTCACGACCCCATCTTCGGAAACGCGGGGGGCCGCTACTACCTGGGCTAACACGTAGCCGTTGTCCTGGTACCACTGGTTCAGTTTGAGAATGCCGTCCTGAAAGTCGCGCAGGTTAATGATGTCACCTTTTTGCTCAGCAAAAATTTCATCCACCACGTCCTGGGGCAGCACCTTGTTCCCCTCCACCTGCACATCGGTGAGGATGGGGTTTATTTGTACCACAAAAGTGACCCGCACCCCTAAATCCGTATCTTCAGGCCGGGCATCCACATCTGAAAAAAGCCAGTTGCAAAGATATTATTGATGTCTTCCTGAAGCTGGCTGCGGGTGCTGGTTTGGCCTACTTGAGTTTGCACGACCTCATAGACTAAATCCCTCAGTTCAGGGGGTAGTTCACCGTCAAGGGCTTCTACAACCACCTCCGCAATTAAGACATTAGGTTCTGGGGGTACCTCAGTAGCATCACTCTCATCTACGGTTGAGGCGTCTTGCTTAGTCTGGGTCAACAGTTGGCTGTCTTGGCCAAGCCGTCTGCCCTTTAGACCGCTAGAAAGGACAGGGTTAAGACGGCCTTCTGCGGTGAAAGTTAAGGGTTGAAAGCTGGTATGACTGAGTTGAGTTAGCCCAGCTTGGAGATGAGAGTGCATACCCTTCTGCGGCAATGGGTTAAATGCTTGGGCCGCATCGGTCAACAGATAGCAACTAGCCAAAAGCGATAACGCTCCGCAGGGCTTGAGCCAGCGTAGGGTTTGACGACGTAGACGGTTTTGCAGTGGTCGAATCATAGTCTGAGTCGTAGAGAAGGAGCAAGGCTGTACTAATTGCAGAACGGCGATGGAGCTAGTTGGGCGCTGGAATAGGAAGAGTGGATAGGTCAGGACAGTTGTTTGTCGTCAAGGGGGTGAGGCGGTCTGACTGGGCATAGACCTGGCACAGGAGCCCATTCCACAGGGGCGAGAACCGTTGGGGGTCTGTCGATTTGAGGGTGTTTAACTCTGCTAGCAGGTCAAACCAATAGAGGGAATCGGCCAGAACTTGGTACGGGTTTTGAGTTGCGCTGAGGTCGGCCATGAGAGCAGCCGCCTCGTCGGGGGTAGCACGCTGCACCCAGCCATTGACGGTAGCATCCCCAGATCGATTGGAGGGATTGCAGCGTATCGAGAAGACCCAGCGATAGATTTCCCCTGGGGCCAGGGGTGCTTCTGTCTCTGGCCACGAAATCTCTATCAGTCCAGGCTCTGGCGGCACCTCAATGGATTTCTCGTAGAGAATGGTTTCAGCTGAGTCAATCAGCACAAACTCGGCCTCAAGGCGACCATTGCCCTCATAGGGTACGTAAAACCACCAAGTGGGGTAGCCCGTGAGTACAGGCTCTAGATAGGGAATGCCTGTTTCAGCTGAGGCGGGCACTAAGGCTACCAGTTCTTCAGTGGTATACACGCAACGATCATGATTGGCCCCGCCTTTACTAGTGGAGCCGCTTGTGGCGGTGGGGCTAGGTCGGCCAGTAAACCGCCGCCAAAGATTATTCCAATACCCTTCTTGACGGTTGGTCTGAGCGTATAAGGGGGCAGCAGAAAAGTCGAGACTGGCTGGAGTAGGGGATGCCATCAATGCCAACCCCAGCAAGGCTAAGATTGGAAAAATCTGCTGTGTACCACCGATCACACTGCTCACTGCCTCATGGATTGGAAGTTGTTTGTTTTGAGTCTAGACTCCGAAATTTAAGGTCAGTATAAACCACTATTACGTGGGACAGAATAAAAGCCGCCATGGGAGGGAGCATCGGAATCCATCCTGCGGCTAACCCCATGGTGAATCGGCAGATTACATAAAGAATTAGAGGCCCCCCAATGAAGGAGGTTGCTAGCCATTTACGGTGATTACGTCCGGCAGTTCCCATTCCCGCCCCTGAAATCGCCCAGACTGCTATCCAGAGCCACTCAACCCACTTAGGCCATACCCAAATTTGTCGTCGTTCTCCTAGAGCCAGACTGATGAGGTGATCGACCATATGAGCTTGCAACGTTACGCCAAAAACAGGGCCGTAGGGAGTAATAAATTCATCACTGGCGTAGTGCTTCGCAGTGAGTCCATCAGCACTATTTTGTCTTTGAATTGCTCCGCAAAGGTGCTGGGCTGCACTGCATCAGGCTGTAAATCCTTAATGGAAACATGAGTGAACGCTGCCCGCAGATTGTCGTCTGCCGGTTCTCGATAGTTGAGCATTAACTCAAAGGCTCCTGGATGGAGATCCGAATATCCGCCATACATGTAGGCATCAATGCGCTCGATGGGAGTTGGGGTAAAGATAGCCGGAAGGTCAGTGAGGGCAATCTTTTGGTTTTGTGCTGCCGGGACAGTTGTCCGGTTTGCTTCATTACTTTGAAGAGCTGGTTCAGTGGTTGCAGGTTTGAGGTCAAGGTAGTGGAGAGCAATCAGGGTGCTAAAGGCTACCTCTGCTTGACAAGTTGAGGTTAATTTTTCAGATGCAGGTAAACCGTTGCCAACCAAATGACGGCGCATTACCTCGTCTGCGTCTACTGCAAAGTTGCTGAAACCAATGCGTTCTGGGGGAATAACCTCGGCAGCTGGTGGTGGCTCAGGGGCCTGCCGCTCTCCTTCAGAGGTGTAGGGTTGGTTGCAAAAGCCATATATAGCAGCTGATGGCAACGCAGGGCTGGCTTGGGTTGGTAGGTCAGAATTTGGATCGCTGGGATTTGGTGATTGGAAGGCTGCGAGGGTCGGTTCAGTCCAGATCTCCATTGCTGGTTGCAGATACCAATCAAAGCCAATTATCTGTACACCATACTCCCGCAGTTGATTAATAGCGTTAATGAGCACTGCGTCAGTGACATCGCGGGTGAGGGTCTTAGTTTCATTGGGATTTTGGGCTTGTACATCGTCCCAAGTCACTTCTACAACAATGATGCGATCACTGATCGGCTCCGGCATTCTGGCGGTGAGTACGTGGTCATAGGCTTTTAATTCCAAAAATTCAAAGCCACCTAAATTCTGGCAATTGTAATTACGAGCGCCACCGCTGCGCCTCGCTTGAGGCCCCACTGAAAGAGTCGCCTCTGCCCGAATGGAATAAAACCTCCATCATCCTCTGACTGTGGCGCAGTGGGCGAATTGGGTGATCCCGGTGCAAGCCCCTTCAGATCTGGATCTTCGCTGTCTAAAGGGGCTGGTGAGGGTTTAGGATAGGCTCCAGAGCTTTTTGCGGGAAAGATAGGTTGGAAGATTTAAGAAGAATGGGAGTGGCAGATTCGGATTTACCTGCTAGTCCGATGGCAGCACGGCCCATATTGAAGGCAAATTCTACACTGTGTCCAGCTCCTAGGGCATCGTAAAAGCCCACGGCAAAATCAATGGCGGCTCTATCGCCAATGGCTTGGGTCATGCCAATGACGTAGGGCACGTACTCGGCAATGGCCTCCGCCTGCACCTGGGAGTAGCAGCCGTTGAGCACAATGCACTGAATCGGGTCAGGGAACTGTGTGGCGTCAGCAAACAGGGCAAACAAATCGGCCAGGGCTGTGCCGGAAACCAGCTGGGCCTGCCCGGTGTCATCCTCAAACACCAGCCCCGCTTGCCCCTCGCCGTGGCCAGAAAAGTGGACGATCTGCGGGGTTTCTTCTAGCAGCGCGCGCTGAATGTCGCGGGGGCGCACGGCCAGTCGTTGGGTCAGGGTGAACTGGTCGCGGTATTGGGCGCGGCGTAGCCCTTCATCGATGTCGCGGAGTTCTTCTTCCAGGCGCAGGCGGTTGGTGTTGGCGGGGTTGGCGGCTAGAATCAGAAGCTTGGGCATGGCTATAGTGAAAATCTATCTCATACTATAAGCTGTTCGCATTTTAGATTCATCACAGTCTTTAGCTGCCTATTTTCACAATTAGATAGCTTCGGCTTTTAGATTAATTGCCTCTTATCTCTCGGCGCTTACTCAAAATCCAAAATCCAAAATTTCCCCACCTTTACCGACTTAGCCACGCCTCCGATCGCTGCCTCAACCCCCTGGTCAACCACGAATACAGCAACCGCACTCCCAGGCTGGTCAGCACAATCAGCGTAGACATGGCGGCGGCGGCGGCAATATCGCCAGCGTCGTCCATGTTGACAATGGCGACGGCGGCCAGGGGCAGGTTGGCCGGGTAAAGGAAGATGATGGCAGAAATCGTCACCATAGCGTTAACAAAAAAGTAGATGCCGATCTCCAAAATGGCAGGCAGGGAGAGGGGCATCGTAACCCGCCAGAAAGTTTTGTAGAAGGGCACCGACATGGCGGCCGACACCGCCTCAAATTCGGGGTCAATTTGCTTAAGGGCGGTGGTGGCGGTCAAGAAACAGACGGTGTAGAAGTGGATGATGTTGGCAATCACCAGCAGCGCCATGGTGCCGTACAAACCTGCAAAGGGGTTGTAGACGGCTACACCCGTGAACGGAATCCGCCAGATCGGGTTGTTGAAGAAGAACACGTAGGACAGACCCAGCACCAGCCCCGGCAGCGCCAGGGGAATAGTGGAGAGGAAATACTTGGCTGAGCGCAACCACTGCAACCCGCGCCCTTTTTCCACCAGATACGCGCCGATAAACACAATCGCGGTGCCAAAAATCGCCGTGTACAGGGACATGCGAATGCTGTTCCAGTAGGCCCCGTAGCCGCCGCCTGCGACCTTGCTAAAGTCGTAGTTCTTCAAGCTGGGGGAAAAGTCATAGGGCCAGGTGCGCACCACCGAACCAAAGATGATAGTGGCAAACACTGTTACCACAAACAACACGACCAGGGCGCAGAAGGTAAACATGGCCCAGTCCAGAGCAGGGTTAGGCTTGGGTTGGAGCGGCACCGACTTGGCACTCACCAGGGCGGTCTGCCGCCGCTGCACAAGGCGGTCAATCACAAAGGCCAGCACCGAGGGAATCAGCAGGAACACGCTAATGGTGGCCCCCATGGCAAAGTTCTGCTGGCCAATTACCTGTTTGTAGATATCCGTTGCCAGCACGTTAAAATTGCCGCCCACCACCTTGGGCACACCGAAGTCGGTAAAGGCCAGGATGAAGCAGACAAAAATGGCGCTAATCAACCCGTACTTGACACTGGGCAGGGTGACGGTAAAAAAGGTCTTGAAGGTCGAAGCCCCTAGCACCTCAGCCGCCTCGTACAGTCGGGCATCGGTCAAGTTCAGGGCGGTGGTGAGGATGATAATGGCCTGGGGCAGACAATAGAGCAACTCGCCAATAACAATGCCGTTAAAGCCATAGAGGTTGATATTTAGCCCTGGCAGTGCGCCAAACAGCCCCGTGGTGACTATCCCCTGGTTGCCGAATAGAAAAATCAGCCCGATCGCCACGGCCAAGGGTGGAATGTAGAGCGAGAGCAGCCCCAGAGTGCGGAAGACCTTCTTCCCGGGCATGGCAGTGCGGGTGAGGGCGTAGGCGTAGGCAAAGCCGATGCCTACCGACAACAGCGTGGTGGTCAGCGCCACGGAAAAACTGTTGATAAACGACTGCACCAGGGAGGGCGTCGTCAGGTACTTGAGGTAGTTGCCCAACCCCACCCAGTCCCCGTTGGTATCGCGAAAGCTGCGGCCTATCATCGGCACCAGGGGCAGCACCACGCCCACCAGCAGCCATAGGGCACCCAGGGTCAGCAGGATGCGCATAATCCAGGCTTCGGTGTCGATGGCTTTGGTGCGATCGGGGACAAAAGGGCGGGTGGTGGGTGTGGTGGGAGTCATGGGGGGATGG